>JAISDP010000328.1 GCA_031264715.1 Bacteroidales bacterium | reverse complement strand
GTATAAATCAACCTGTTTTTTATCAACAACTTTCCGAAAATTGTCCTTTTTCAGTCCGCCAAGGGTAATCACCTTACTCATAATAACATAAAAAGGTTTAAGGTTCAAAGTTTAAAGTTCAAAGCTTGTGTTATTTCACCCCCGGAAAATGGGAAAACCTGAAAAACCGAACCCGCGAGCTCGCCGAAGACAAACCTGAAACTTGAAACTTTACCGGTGCAAAGATATAATTTAAAATGAATCAATCTCAATTTCAAATTCGTTTTTTTGATACTTTAACATCATTATCTTTGCAATTGTATTAAAATCAAATATCATGGCAAAGAAGGAATCAAGTTATAGCAAGTCGATTGAAGAAATCGAGGCAATACTGGCGAAAATAGAAAATGGCGAAACCGATATTGACGATTTGTCAACCGAAATCAAACGTGCAGCAAAACTTTTGCAGGACTGTAAAGAGAAACTTTTCCGGGCGGAACAGGACGTGGAGAAGATCATGAGGAGTGAAGAATGAAGGAAGACTTCGAGTTTAAGAGTTCAATTATTCAATATATTTAAAAAATGGACGAAAAATTTGTTATTGCCATCGGGAGGCAGTTGGGAAGCGGCGGGAAACGAGTTGGCGAAGAGCTGGCTGCACGGTTTGGTATTTTGTGTTATGATAAGGAGTTAATACAAATGGCCTCGCAGGAAAGCGGTCTTTGCAGGGAATTTTTTGAACAGGCCGATGAAAAGACGCGGTTCAGCATCTTTGGAGGACTGCTGGGGCTTCGCTCGAGTTATATCGATGAGGGTTATGCCAATAATTACCTGTGCAACGAGTACCTGTTCAAGATACAGAGTGATGTGATCCGGGAATTAGCCGGTGGGCAGTCCTGCATTTTCGTGGGCCGCTGCGCCGATTACATCTTGCGTGAACACCCGTGCTGCATCAATGTCTTTATCAGCGCCGAGATGAAAGACCGTATCCGGCGCGTTAGCGACGACCGGCACATTAGCGCCGAAAAAGCTAAGGAACTCATCGAACGGGCTGATAAGAAACGGGCGGGATATTACAATTATTACAGCAACAAGACGTGGGGAATGGCCGCATCGTACCATATGTGTATCAATTCGTCGATATTCGGCATCGAAGGTACGGCTGATTTTATCCAGTCATTTGTAAAGAAAAGACTGGAAAAAGGATAATACTTTATGATGATATATTATCCGGGGGCATGGATAAAGCGCCTCCCGGCGGAGGTTTTATTTTGATCGGGATGCCTGAAAGAACGGCAATGCATCAGCTACCACAAAGGTGCTTCCCCCAATATAAACCATATCATCCGTAGCGGCATCGCATAAAACAGCTTCAATGGCGTCAGCTACATTTGTACAGGTATTCCCTTTCAATCCGTATTCCGATGCTTTTTTCATCAGTTCGATTTCGTCTAAGGCACGGGGTATCGATGCTTTGGTAAAATAATAAATGGCATTGTGCGGCATCAGTTCCAGTATGCCCGATACATCCTTGTCATTGACAAGCCCTATCACCATGTGCAGTTTTTTGTATGTACACTGTTCAAGTTGCTGCTTTATCCACATCCAACCGGCAGTATTGTGGGCAGTATCGCATACCGTGAACGGTTTCTCGCGGAGTTTTTGCCACCGTCCGCGAAGGCCGGTAGTTTGTGCAACATGCGCCAATGACGGCAGGATGGTATCCGAAGCGATCTCCATGCCCACGTGGTGGCGCAGGCATTGGAGTGCAATCAAAGCGGTGATGACATTTTTCTGCTGGTAGTCGCCGTCCAAGTCGATTACTACCGGAATAGGAGCTTCCTGTCCATTTTGCTCGATATAAAATTCTTGCCCTTCGGCAATATGATGCGCGCGGCTCACTCGTGCGTGCCGGTCAGCAAAAACAATGCTGCTACCCGTAGCCCTTGCCGCATCCTCGAATACTTGTGCAGGGCCGGGTTGTGTTTCGCCGGTCACCACCGGAACGCCCGGCTTGATAATCCCGGCTTTTTCGGCAGCAATGGCCACCGGGTTATTACCCAAAAACTGTGTGTGATCCATGCTGATATTGGTAATAACCGACATCACCGGGCGGATAATATTAGTGGCATCCAGGCGGCCGCCCATACCGGTTTCGATAACGGCGACATCCACGGCACGCCGCGCAAAGTGGTCGAACGCCATAGCTGTGGTCATCTCGAAGAAACTCGGCTGCACCTTGTCGAATATTGCCCGGCTGCGTGCTACAAACTCCACCACTTCGTCCTCTGTGATCATCTCGCCGTTGATTTTAATGCGTTCACGGAAATCCACCAGGTGCGGCGAAGTGAACAGGCCTGTTTTGTATCCTGCACCTTGCAGGATAGCCGCCAGCATGTGCGATACGGAACCTTTACCGTTCGTGCCTGCCACATGTACCGTACGGTATTTTCGGTGCGGATTGCCGTAAAAATCATCCAGTTCGCTGATGGTTTGCAGGCCGGGTTTGTAGGCGGAGCCGCCGGAGTGCTGGAAAATGGGGAGAGAGCTAAAAAGGTAATGGACTGTATCCTGGTAATTCATGGAGGTAAGGGTAAGTGGCTCTATAACGAATCGTGCGGGTAAATAAAAGGGGGTAATTCGAAGAAAGCTACTTCCTTGTATATACGTTCGATGTCCGTTGATGTAACCTGTTCGAAATCACTTTCGCGCGGCGTCACAATCACGCCGGCCATGTCGATAGTTCCCGGGCTGATGAGTATTTGTGCATCGCCTTCGGCATAGAAGCGGTCGGGACGATGCCTGGTACGCGGGATGAGAAGCAAATGCCACAACTTTTTCGTATAGCGGCAAATAATATTCATTTTCGGCTCGTCGGTAATATATTGCCTGCTTATCATCGTCTGATATATCTTTGTGAATACATCGCTTATTTCTTTCGGGTTATGACCCGACATCAGGAGATGGATTCCCGAGAACGACAATTTCTCGCGGATAGCTACTTTCCCGAGAATCGAAGAAGCGGGTGTTCTTATCCAATAATCAACTGCCCTTTCTATAGGGGTATGCCCGGATTCCACAGCTTGGAAGTGAAAGTGATCGGGCGCCGATGCCCCACATTGCGGCCCGTTATATAATATGATAAACCCGTCGAGCGATTTTGCAAGATCAAGCATATCCGGGATTTTTCCCGGGATGCTTTGCGGTACATGTTTTTTTGTCGCCACAGTCAGATGCCGGGGCAGGATAGGGTAGGGGTTGACCAGTATGTTATAGGCTTCCCACGGCATAGCAATCTGTTCCTTTGGACGGTTAGCGGGACACAGGAAGCACGGCCTATTTTTCACCGATGCGGCATCGGTTTTGGCTGTTGTGGAACGTTCGCGCGCCGGATTATACTGCACCTTTATTTTGATGCCGTTTACAAGCAGGGTTTTAGCACGAATCCTGGCTAAGTCGTCATGGCACATTTGCGCTTCAGGCCATTGTGCCAGTTGTTTGTCGATAAAAGCCCGGATGTCCATCATACTGCAATTGAAAGTTGAAAATTAGCCTAAACAATTGGATATTGTAAGTTTAACCATTTAAGGTTACTTTTTCGGATTTTACATCCTCACCGAAAAATATCGAGGCATAACGGTCGAACAATTCCGGAGAGTCGGTGGTTTGAAATATCCGGGCACGGATTTTCTCCAGTCGGGCGTCCATTTCGGGATGGCGGCGCAGGTAATCGGCCAGGCTTTCGGCCACAATACCTCCCTGCGACAATATGCGGACTCCGGATGGTACGTATTTATTGATTTTGTCGATTAACAGGGGATAATGTGTGCAAGCCAGTACAATAACGTCAATATCGGGGCTTTGTTGCAACAGGTTATTCATGTGCTGACGAACGAAATAATCGGCGCCATCTTTCCGGTATTCATTGTTTTCTACCAACGGCACCCACATGGGGCAGGCTTCCTGGAACACCCGGATATGCGGGTTGAGTTTGTTGATCTCAATAGGGTAGGAGAGGGACTGTACTGTTCCCACGGTGCCCAACACGCCTGCGTGTCCTGATCGGGTGTACTGTCCTGTGGCTTCGGCGCTTGGCCGGATGACGCCCAATACGCGACGTTGCGGGTCGAGCGCCGGAAGATCGCGTTGCTGGATGGTACGGAGCGCTTTTGCAGAAGCGGTGTTGCACGCCAGGATTACTAACGGGCAGCCTTTATCGAACAGGTACTTCACACATTCGAGCGTGTAACGATATACCGTTTCGAACGAACGTGTGCCATAGGGTGTCCGTGCATTGTCGCCAAAATAACAGTAATCATATTCAGGTAACAGTTTCACAAATTCCTTCAAAACCGTCAATCCTCCATATCCCGAATCAAAAACACCGATCATATCAATATTTGATTGATGAAATGCCTGTCAAACAAAAACGGTGCAATTGCTTGCACCGTTTTTATATCCCATGCAAAGGAAACATGTATCATGATGACAATTTGTTCTATCGTTGATGGAATTGATTTCAATCAAAAATAGTCATCCGGGGAATCATCAATTACTTGTTTTCGTTTTTTGCTTCGATGCTTAGCGTGGCATGCGGTACGGCACGAAGACGCTCTTTGGGTATCAACTGCCCGGTTTCCCTGCAGATACCGTACGTCTTGTTTTCAATACGTGCTAAAGCAGCCTGCAAGTGCTGGATGAACTTGAGTTGGCGTTGTGCCAGTCGTCCGGCCTCTTCTTTCGACAAGGTTGCAGCGCCTTCTTCCAACACTTTGAATGTCGGCGAGGTGTCTTCCGTATCGTTGCCGTTGCTGTTGGTAATGGTACCTTTCAGCAGATCGTAATCTTTTTTAGCCTTATCTAGCTTCTCCAGGATAAGCTCTTTGAATTCCTCCAATTCAACATCCGAATATCTTGTTTTTTCACTCATGGCTTTAAAAATTTTCGCGAAAATAGTTATATTTTGCTAATCAGCAAAACAAACTTATCAACCGAGTGTGTATTTATAGTGATCCAGCATACCTGTATATACGCTACGGGGTTGCGGGAGCGCTGTCCTCCGTACCCCGTGTTGCGCTTCGCAGGGGGTTATCAACATTGGATGCCTGCCGGCATCCGATCGCAAGAGCGAAACATTCCGTGCGTATTTTGCCCGTCAGGACATTCATAGCAATAGAAATCAATGCCCTTGTTGTTCACAATTCAAGCGGAGAAATATGTTAAAAGCTGCTGGAATATAAATAAAACCACATCCACCCTTTTTCGGGGTTATGGACGGTGTGTGAGCAAATATCATACCTAATCACGAATCACAGAGATACGAGTCATCTAATCAACAATCATTGAAAATGTAAACTGCACTCGAAACCAGCGAAAAAACGACTAATGCCAATAAACTATTTAGAAACAACCCGGGATGAAAAATATTCCCGGAAAAAACCAACGGCACAAACACGAATAGATTTTTGATCCATTGGTTGATTCTTAATAACTTCACACAGTATTTGATATTTGCCACAATATGTATTTGAATCTTGAATTTTACTGTAATGAATCTTGCTGCCATTCCCCGCCGGTCTGGGTTACTCCGGTCATCCCGCTATTGAGGAAGAACAGGAGGATCGTCACAAAAAATAACAGTAAACCGAACCCTGCATACCAGGCGCCTGCCTTCAAAACAGGTTTCATGCCTCCGGTTGTTTTAATTTGAACAGTACCAGCACGTCATTATCTTCCTCCTTCAAGCGGTCGATCATATCGCCGATACCATCGGACATTTGTTCTCCCATGCGGTCTTTATACGCTTTCAGTTCCTTCAGCAACGGTACGGGCGCTGTGCCCACAAAATATTCGCCATAACTGTATAACCGGGAAAACTCGACGGCAAATTCACGGTCGAGCAGCATGGTTTTAAAACCGGTAAGCGTCTGGGTCCTTTTGTTGTAAAAATAATACTGCAATTGCCTTTTATTATTTACCCCAAAATAAAGATGATCCCCAGTCTCTGCAATTTTAGACTCTAAATTGGTTGTTGAATACCAATATTCACAAAACTTGTCCCAATCATTATACTGGGCGATTCTTTTTTGATCGAAAGGCGTAAAATTACGGCAATCAATAATATATTTCTGACGGATTGCGCTATCCGTCACCGAATAGATGCTATTCAGATATTGCGGGTAATACAATATTTCATCTCCACAAAAGTACAGTTCGCTCCAACCTGCCGGTAAATCAATATTATCATCATACTTGAAGCCAAATTGCCGCATTCTGCCCGTTGTGTCAGAGTATATCAATCGATAGTCATCAAACCGCCCCAAATGAAAATTACCATCATTCTTACTTACTGCACTTACCATGTTCCCCGATGGCAG
>JAISDP010000220.1 GCA_031264715.1 Bacteroidales bacterium | reverse complement strand
CCGAAAGAGCCAAAAGCGAGTTCATGCCCTCTACCGGCATTGCCCTTCATGCGCCCTTTTTGACGCCTTCTGAATTTGGTTTTCTTAGGTTGTAACATTTCCTGATACTTTTAATTTTTGTCTAAATAAAATTTATACATCAACAACGTGGTAAACACCCGCAACTGTAAAAGTAACGGCTTATATTACGTGAAGGCGCAACCAGGCGAACTGACCGTTTCTACTGTTCAATTCTCAATTCATTCCTTATATTTATCTAAGAATCAAAAAAATCCTTTAAAAACGGAGCGCAAAGGTACTGGTTTTTTTGATATAAACAAGCGGCAGGGAAATATTTTTGAAGAAATAAAAGAGGAGGTTTAAAATGAAAGAGCCGAAAACACATGGTAGAACCGGGGGGCATGGATATTCTCATTCTCCCGAAATCGTTACCGGTCCGAGCAGCCCTGATTCCAACAAGGGCGAATCCTTGGTAAAATGCCGGTATGTAGTGAACGTATATCGTCCGCTGGTACGCGGTTCACCTTCCTTCAACCATTCGGGCCACTGTCCTCCGTGGATACCGTCGTCGGGCATCTGTTCGTCACCGATCAGGCGGTTTGGCCACAGATTCGTTACTTCTATTTCCAATTGGTTATCTTTGGGTTTTGCAGCGCCGGTAATGTTCACATGCCATGGGTACGTCCAGACAACCCCAAGATCGTGGCCGTTGAGCCGCACGCGCGCCATATTCTTCACCCTGCCCAGGTCGAGATACAGTTGCCGGCTGCCCGTTGCGGGAATATCAAAGGTTTGCCGGTAAACGGCTGTTCCCGAATAATATTTAATGCCGGGATGATCGTTTTGGCTCCAATCGGAAAGATGATCAAAACGGACTTCTTCCGGACCGCCCCACGCAGGATCGAATGAAACCGTCCAGGGCGCCGTCAATTCCGCTAATGGTTTCCTTTCCGGGAAGTTCTTTTTGTCAGGGGCTTCCGGGAGGGATGTTTCGTGGCGAAAAACGATGAAATATCCCTGATGAATATCGAATTGCAAGGGAACGACAGTATGTCCGCCCTCGACGGCATATTCGGGCAAAAGGCGCATTTCTCCCGTTATCGGGTTCCACAGTTCGGGGCGGCCTCCTGCGTCGCGGAATTTACATTCGGCTGTCACAGGCTGGTCTGTACGGCTGGAAACAAAGTAAATATCGCAGCCATCCATCGTACGGTGCGTATAGCGTATTGGCCCGGTCGATTCAAAATCCGCCGGAATGTCCATCGACGCCAGGATGCGGGCTGTGAAAGCATACTGCGGATACAGGTTATCCGCCTGATCGCGCAGTTCCTTACTCCAGATCATCCTTCCTTTCCCAAAAGTACGTGTTGCAAGGTCTTCGGGAATTTCGTCCCCACCCCAAAGTTCTTGAACCAATTGTTGTACTTCCCGGTCACATGCCGGGTAATTGCTCAGGCTGGGTGATTTTTGTGGTGGAAGGCCTACTACTGTTGCTCCGTCATTCACCAAATCACGAATCTTTTTGAGCAATTCGGGCGTCATGGTTTCGAAATACGGCAATACAAGCAATCGGTACGATGCGCCGCCGGGGAATACGATCAATCCGTCCTTTACCGCGGCTCCGTATAGAAGACTTGGCGGACAACCGTCGAAATTATAGCCTTTACGGTCGGGGAGCGGCGTTTCATTGCGGAAATTGCTCCGGTCGCCATCAATCATTTCGCCTTCCAACGCCGAGGCCGGAGCACGAAACACATGCGGCGCGCCTTCGGGCGTCAGGTAAAGAATATCGGCTACCGTACGGCCCTGCTGCAACATGAATTGGCAGCGCGAAACATAGCGGTGATACGCATCTGCCATTGGCCACCAGGTCTGGTTCCTGTCCCAGTGCACTCCGTAAGGGCCCATCGTCATGCCGGGGCGCAGGCGATCATTGAGGTATTGATGTTGAAACGTATGGTATACCAAGCGGGTGATACCCGAAGCAAACGCCCAGTCCGTCTGGTTTTTCATCGACCCGGGATGTTGACGCCAGCCGTCGCCGGATGCCGTGAACGATTCGGCAGGCACCACCGGCTGCCCGAGCAGGTGCGCTACCGATGATCCCTCTATGACGGCGAATGCTGTGTTAAAGCCGTAGCGTACGCTCCAAAATTCGCACATCGGGACGTCGGCTACCGAGGCTAATTCGAGGTCTGCCGCAGGGTTCATGTCGTACGGTTCGATGGATAGCTGCATGCCGTAACGCCCGGCATAACGCTTGATGTGCCCGGCGTGGTTTTCCTTGATCAGTTCCTGCGACGTCTGCCGCAAATCCCAAAGAAAGCGTTCGCTTGCTTCGCGGCTCTGCACCATTACCCCGGCATATACGGGGTAGAACGGTTGCGGATCGTATCCCCTGCGGCGGGTAAATTCTTCGCGGAAGCGACTGGTCCAGTTTTGCGCACCCATTTCCCAACTGTCCATGTGCAGCATTTTCAGACCGCCTTGCGGGAGCGCCTTTTTAAATCCAATGTGCCGGAAGAGTTTTCCGGTAAATTTGTCCAAATGGGCATTCAGCGCGGTGGTGTCGAACTTGTCCGTCTCCAGCCCTACGCCGGGCAGCGGCGCCGGACGAGTCGCCGCGCCATTATTGCGGCTTCCGAAACGCATTACTGTCCATTTGCCTGCGGGTACATCCCATGTCAATGTACCGTCAGGTTGAAGGCTGGCGGTCAGGTCGATAATTTGATCCCTGTCAACAGGCTGATCGCCGGGATGCGTTTCCGAAAAGGCGAGGTATTGCTTCACACGGGGCACAGAACTATACGGTTTCCGGTAATAAAGAGCTTTTTCTTCAATCCCTGTAATCTGGAAATATTCATTTCCGGGTTCGAAGTCGGTACCGACGGTTGATGCGCCCGCCGGAAAAGCCAGTACCGCAATATCTTCATAAAAATCGTCCCATTGTTTTTTTACATCGGGCGTGAAACTGCCTTCTCCAAAAAAAGGTCGTTTAGGCGCAGGTTTGGGTAAGGTGATCGTTTGCCGGCCCGTACCCGATACTTCCACCGATGCGGCCACCAAATGCTGCATCGATTGCCGGGCTTCAACCCACGGCCCGCCGCTGCCCGTCCAGCCCGGCCCCACGCCCAGCGTGATGTTGATCCCCAGGCGTTCACATTCCGCTACAGCGTGTCCGAACATGTCCTGCCATTCACTACTTAAAAAATCGACCGGACCGCGTGGTACCCCTACATTCACTTCCAAATACACGACGTTCCCGATCCCCGCTTTTTTCATCGCTTCCAAATCTTTTGTCATGGCTTCTTTCGACAGGTTGCCGTCCATGAAATACCAGTATACGCCGGGCCGAACGGAATCGGGCGGACTTACAAAGCCCTGTTCCAAAGCGCCGGAATACCGACAGGACCGGAATAGCAATAAAAGTCCGGCAAGGATGACGAGGAATGTTTTGAGGTTTCGGATGGTCATATTCGTGATTTTTAACGGTGGTTATTATCTTGGTTTTATAACATTTTGTGTGGGTAATTCAAAATCCTGAAAAGGATTCAATTTTCATATCTTTCCCTTTTACCCATACAATTCATTATAAAGCCATTTTTTATTTCCAAAATGCAAAGTTAGCATCCTGTTTGATATTTAAAAAATATTTTATTCGATCAGTAATTATTCTTACTTATTATGCTTCGCGCGGGCTGGTTTGATGCATTTTCCGTCAGGGAAACCATATCCATAGAAAAATGCAACCACCCTCAAACCAAAACCTCGTAGAGGCTTCACATGAGAAAAACGACGTTTTGGAGTCTCTGACCCTGATTGAGGAAATACCCGCCTTGTCGCCTTTCAATACCTCTAAAAAGTCAATGCATCGCTGATATTTTTTTGAAATTCGCAAAAAGAGTAGATTAACAAAATGATTGGTTAATAGCAATATAAAATATAGAATTGGTTTTTATTCGGTCAGTAATGAAACTTTATCTTTATCCTTTCGTATTATAAAGTAAATTAGTATGATCGGAAGAATAAAGTAATTGTTTTGACTCCGCGAAAGATTTTTTTGTTCGGACTGTGTGTGATTATTGTTATCTTCATCATTTCGTTGGCTTTTCCCGGCGGATGGGAGGTAGGGACGTGGTCATTCCGCTACCCTGATTACCGGACCTGGTTTAAGTCCGATACTGCAAAATACAAGGACATACAAATAATTATTGCATCGATCGACACAGCCGATTATCAATTTGATCCCGGTAACGATTCGATTTCGAAGGTTGATAGTTTAAGTTTGCCGCCGGATAGCTTGCAACAGACTTCCATAGAGGGTTACAACGGTACGCATCCGTTCGAATTTCCACAGGGACAGGATACCTTACTGTTCCCGTTGTTCCGGGCAATTGATAAGATACGCCAGCGGAACAAACTGATTCGTATACTGCATTATGGCGATTCGCAGATAGAAGGTGACCGTATTACGGCAACCATTCGTAATTATATGCAAAAAAATTATGGCGGGCAAGGTATCGGGTTTCTTCCGGTTGTCCCGGCAAACGATGTTTCCATTACCTTTCAGCAGGATATATCGCCCAATTGGCAACGTGTTTCGGTACTCAACAAGGAAAACACAGCTTTTAACCTTTATGGCATTGCCGGTAACCTGGCACGCTATACCCCTTCCGACAAAGCGGACTCAATTGCACATGTCGGGTTAAAGCCCTTTTATGTCGGCTACCGTAATGTGCGTACCTTTACACATGCCAGGCTTTTCTACGGACCGGCAACAACTCCCTTTACCATTGTGGTTAACCGGGTAAACGCACAGCGAATGATGGCCCGGAACACAGTCTCATCAGCTTGGTGGCGGTTCGAAGCTCCGCAAAATTCACTTGACCTGTCACTGGTATCCTCCAGCTTACCCGACCTGTACGGCATAGCGCTTGATGGCGCCTGTGGCGTTGCCGTGGACAACCTGCCACTGAGGGGTAGTTCCGGTCTCGACTTTACCCGCATGGATACAGCTCAAATGGGACAGATGTTCCGTATGATGGATGTTGAGATGCTGATTTTACAATTTGGCGCCAACATAGTGCCGAATGTTGTGGAAAATTACGATTATTACGCACGTAAGTTTGTGCGGGAATTACGTTTACTCAAAGCATTGAAGCCTAGCTTGGTGATCGTGGTGGTAGGCGTGAGCGACATGTCGCAGAAAAGCCCCGACGGCTACAAATCATACCCGAATATCGGCAAGATACGCGATGCACAAAAGAAAGCAGCCTTCGAGACGGGATGTGTATTCTGGGATTTGTATGAAGCAATGGGCGGCGAAAATTCCATGCCGGGTTGGGCGTTTGCCCAACCACCCTTAGCACAGAAAGATTTTGTACATTTTACCATTGGAGGCGCCAGGATAGTGGCCGAACTGTTTTGCAGGGCCTGGGCAAAGGAATATCAAAAGTACAGTAAACCGTAAGTTGACGATAACCTTATCGCTTAAATATCGGCTGGTCGACTGATTTTTTTTGAATTATATTTTTCCATCTAAAAATTTTACGTTTTGCTGCCCGGTAGCAAAAGTGAATTTGTTCCGGTTCGCATTTGCTGTCCGAACAGCGCTCGACTTCTGCCAAGCAAAAAAGCGAAAATTATTATTACATATTTCATAGCTGATATATTTATCGAATCTCATGAAACTGCGCTAAATACCCTGACAACAGCCAGCATCCCAGCAGGATAATTGCCAGCAAAACCAAGCCTGCAATCAGTTCCCTGCTGATGACGTTTTTTGCCTTTGAGAGATAGCTTTTCAGCGCTTTTATGTTACGCAGGATATGCACCAGTGCAAAAACAAGAAAAACAACCGCAAAAAGGATGTGCATCACGTGCCAGTACACTATGTTGAAAGTAAGAGACTGATGGTCGGTCGCTTGCAGCATAATTCCCGACACAACCAAACCCGTGAAAAAGAGTAGCGTTACGATTGACACAAACGCTCTTCCGTTGAACGATTTCTTTGTATGATTCATTTTCATAATTTAAAAAAAGTTTCCTGCTGTTGAAGTTGAGTTAATTCGATGCTGCGTTCCCAGAGGTTGACAGCATTTGCCCTGTTGTACGACAGTTCGGACGAAGGAACGTCCTTTCCCCTATCGAAATATTTGCCGGTAACATTTTCATACTGACTGTCCGTCATCATACCGGCAAGCAATCTGCCCGATTTTTTCGCCGAACTGTGCGTTCCCAAAATGCGGGCGAGCAGGGG
>JAISDP010000114.1 GCA_031264715.1 Bacteroidales bacterium | reverse complement strand
TGATAACTACACACTTATTGTAGATTGCGATTTTTTGAATTTTCTTCCGGTGTTGCCAATTCGAGAAGGGAGAGATTCCCCAAATAGGGAACGGAAGAATCACTCCTGCAAGAGAGATTCCCCATCAGGGGAACCATATCAATAGAAAAACGTGCGCCGACACCCGAACCAAAACCTCGTAGAGGTTTCACGTGATGAATCTCCTACGGAGATTGGCGGATGTTTTCCGCATTGATTCTATTGCTATGAATGCCCTGACGGGCAACGTTTCAACATCCCCATGCGTAGAGACGCGATGCATCGCGTCTCTACAACGCAACGCACGATGAAATCCCGTCAGGGATGTAATATTGGTAGAAAACGACAATTCAAAATTCAAAATTCAAAATTCAAGAAAATCCCGTCAGGGACGGCAGATCGGTAGATATATTTCCCGGAAGGGATAAACAGGTAAGAGATGAATGTTCCGACGGCATCATTTGAAGAATAGTTCATTATCTGTTAAAAAGGTTTGCTGTCTGTTATTTTATCAGATAATAAACCTTTTTTAACAGATAATGAACCTTTTTAACTATAAATGATCCTATCATTGCACCATGAATTTGAAATGCCATTACATAATAAGTTCCGATATCATGGAAGGAAATTGTTCCGCTGTTTGCAATAGCAAAGTGGACGATTTTTATATGGTAGCTGGCGCCTCAATCCCTTGTGGCACGCTATTTGCAGAGAGAGAGAGAGAGAGAGAGAGAGAGAGAGAGAGAGAGAGAGAGAGAGACTAGCAGTTACGCGCGCGTAATATACAATTTTTTCATCATTCCGATATACAAACCGGATGTTGCATCATTCATGCAATGTCCGGTTTTTTATATTTTCTACCCAAGCAAGAATATTTACCCTGTAAAATTGAATCGCCTATGAACTAATTCCCAATAATTTAATCAAATCTATGTCAGTTAGGATGTCATCTACATCCGTTTTTAGTATTCAAAGTTTTAATAACCTTTTTTAAATAAATATTGAAATATGAGTAAATCTAATTTTTGTATCAACAATAAATGCGTGGGATTTTTTAAACAACCTTTTTTGTGGCAGTTATCAATAGGCACATTAGTAATTGTTTTAATGGCTTCGTGCAACAATGATCAAGACAAGGCCAATGTGTACAATCCGGAATTACCCACCACGCTCACGTCTTTCTATCCTAATGAAGGGAGATTTCATGAAAGAATCATACTTGACGGGGAGAATCTCCCTACCGATCCCAAGCTTATTAAGGTGTATTTTAATAAACGTATCTCGCCTGTCATCGGATCAACGGGAAAACGCATGTATGTGATGGCTCCGCGATTACCGGGCAATGCAGACGGTCGTCCGGAACCTGAACCATCCAAGGCGGGTAACAAGAGAGACATATGCGAGATATCGGTAGTCGTTAACGGTGATTCGCTGGTTTATACGGACACGTTTATGTACGAAGAAGCGGTAACCGTCACCACGATTGCCGGAAACGGAGCCCTCATGGAGTTTCAGGAAGGCCCCCTTGCCTCTTCCGTCTTCCAGCCGTATTACATCTGTATGGATAAAGAGGACAATATTTTCATTACCTCCCGCTCTTCAGACAACACGACGTACAATTATTTTTGCCGCCTCAACGAAGAGCTGAACCTCTTTGAGCGCCTTCAATCCACCTCGTTACAGGCCAATGTTCCCTGCGCCGACCTTGTTACAGGCGTGATCACGGCTGCCACCGAATCCTCCATCGGTTCGTTTATCACCTGCGACCCCGATGAGTACTGGGCGCCCAGGCGCAGGGAAATGAAATGGCTAACCGCGCCGGCGCATAACCAGTATGGATGGAAGCACTGCATGGTGGTGAATCCGACCCTTCAGAAGGACATTAACGGGAACGATGTCAATTTCGTTTACACGCGCTGGTATCAGGGGGCTTTGGTGAGGATCAACCCAAGCACTTACGAGGCTGAAGTGCTGATGGAAACCGGAACGTGCAATACATACGGCATGACATTCCGCCCGGGGGAACCCAACGTCCTGTATCTCGCATTCTGGAGCGACCCTCACGAACATCAGAACAGCATCTGCACCATTGATTTGAACGTTGACCCGCCTGTGGTGACAAAAATAAGCAGTACCAATACTTCCGGCGGTCACCGCGACGGACCGCTGTCCTTGGCGCAGTTCAGGCAGCCTGCACAGATATTCAGCGACGACGACGGATTTATTTACATTGCCGATTACGGTAATCACTGCATCCGCAGAATTACGCCCGAAAACCAGGTGGAAACCGTATTGGGAATTCCCGGCCAGGCAGGTTATCAGGATGGTTCCAGAGAGACGGCGCTGTTTAATAATCCGAGAGGGATTGCCATCGGCTCGGACGGTTCGGTGTATGTGGCCGATTATAGAAATGCGCGTCTCAGGAAACTGTCCGTCAATTAGTATCGAATAATTAGGAATTATTTTTAAATAATTAATGTAATATGATAAAAATTATTTTAAAAAAAGCCTTACAGCGAGCATCCATGCTGTGGATCGTGTTGCTGGCGGTTTGTTTTACGCTTCCGGCGCAACAACAGCCGACCTATACCATGAAAGGTAAGGTATATGACGAAGCCGGCGCTGTTCCGGGGGTCAATATTCAATTGAAAAACAAGACCGTGGGAACCACTACCAACACGAATGGTGAATTTACCATCAGGGCGCAGCGTGGCGATATGATTGTATTTTCGTTCCTGGGTTACGAAACTGTCGAAGAGTTGGTAACCGAGGAAAAGCAGGATATTGAAATCCATTTGATCGAAGCGACTCACCAGTTGGAAGAGGTACAGGTTGTTGCTCTTGGCACGCAGCGAAAGATTTCGACCGTTGCAGCCGTCAGCAGCGTTGACGTCAAAACCCTTCAATCGCCGGTTGCGTCTGTGGCCAATCTGCTGGGGGGACGTCTGGCAGGCGTTGTTTCGCTGCAGATGAGCGGCGAGCCGGGGAAGAACCTTTCGGAATTTTGGATTCGCGGTATCGGTACTTTTGGCGCCAATCAAAGCGCACTGGTTCTGATTGACGGTCTGGAAGGCGACATCAACAGCCTCGACCCCGCTGATATCGAATCCTTCTCGATCCTGAAGGATGCGTCGGCTACCGCCGTTTACGGCGTACGCGGCGCCAACGGCGTAGTGCTGATCACTACCAAAAAGGGCGAATCGGGCAAAATAAGCATTACGGCGCGCGCCAACTGGACGATTTCGCATTTGGGACGCCTGCCCAAATATCTCCGCGCATACGATTATGCCAGGCTGGCCAACGAAGCGATGGTGGTGAGAGGTGATGAGCCCGAATACGATCCGGTGGAATTGGACATCATCCGGTCCGGTCTGGACCCCGATTTATATCCGGATGTCAGCTGGCAGGACGAAATCATGCGCCGCAACTCCTTCAAGCAGCAGTATTATGTCAGCGCAAGGGGTGGAGCGGATGTGGCCACTTATTTTATCAGTTTGGGAGGAAGCAAGGAAGATGCCGCCTACAAGTACGACAAGTCAGCATACGCCAACAACGTGGGTTACAATACCTACACTTACCGTCTGAACCTGGACCTGAATTTAACAAAATCCACCAAGCTCTATTTCGGTACGGACGGTTTTCTTTCGATCAACAACCTGCCGGGCGTATCCAGCACCGACTGGATATGGAATTCGCAGGGCCGGCTCAACCCGCTGCTGTTGCCTGTCAGGTATTCCAACGGCGAGTTGCCGGCGGCGCGCGTCGGCGACCTGACCGAGGTTTCGCCCGTAGTGATGGTGAACCACCAGGGAAGGCGTTCGATCCAGGAGTTCAAAGGCAAAGCTACCCTGGCGCTCAATCAGGATTTGTCCATGCTCGTTGAGGGATTGAAACTGAGGGTACAGGGCGCTTACGACATCCAAAGCCAGTTCACCGAAATGCGGCTTTTACGTCCGGCTCTGTTTGAGGCGCAAGACCGCGACGCCAGAGGCGAGCTGGTTACGATCAACAGGCAGCAGGCTGAAGACGTTAGCTATGGAAACGCTCGCGACAATTTCCGTAAATACCATTTGGAAACCAATATCAATTGGGAGAGGGTATTCGCTGAAAAGCACCGCGTTTCAGCGCTGGTTTACTATTACCTGAGCGACCAGAAACGCGCCAGTTCGGGCAATACCAACCTGACCGCCATACCTTTAAGGTATCAGGGCGTGTCGAGCAGGCTGACCTACGGTTTCAGGGATACGTATATGATCGACTTCAACTTTGGCTACACCGGTTCGGAAAACTTCCAGCCGGGCCGTCAGTACGGGTTTTTTCCGTCCATAGCGCTGGGCTGGGTGCTGTCCAGCTACGACTATGTGAAGGAGAACATGCCATGGGTGAATCTCTTCAAGATCAGGGCTTCCCACGGAACGGTGGGTAATGATCGCATCACCGATGACCGCTTCCCCTACCTTACCATGGTAGCCAGCGGATCCTACGGCCCCTGGGGTTCCACTGCGGTACAGGCTGTTATGGACGGCCGTATCGGCGCCGATAACCTCGAATGGGAAAAGGGTATCAAATCCAACCTGGGTATTGAAGGCACTTTCCTGAAAGAAAAGCTTTCGTTTGTGCTGGACATCTTCAATGATGTGCGTAACGGTATTTTCCAGCAGCGCGTGCAGGTGCCCGGTTATGCGGGGCTGCCCAGCCTTCCCTACGGCAACGTCGGAAAGATGAAGAGCTACGGCGCCGACGGTAATGTCAGCTATAGTTATGACATCACCAAGGATCTGAGTTTCACGGTAAGGGGTAATTTCACTTTCTCAAATAATGTTGTGGACAACTGGGAAGAAGCCAACCCGAAATATCCCTATCAGGGAAAGGGCGACTATCCGTACCAGCCCGCCATAGGGTATCAGAACCTGGGCTTCTTTAAAGACCCGCACGATATTGAAACCAGCCCGGTGCAGACATTCGGGACGGTAATGCCGGGAGACCTCAAATACCGCGACGTGAACGGCGACGGCAAAATTGACGGAGACGACCGCGTGCCCCTGACATACCGCAATTATCCTTTGCTGATGTACGGTTTTGGCGGCGAATTCAGGTACAGGACTGTATCTTTGGGCGTACTGTTCAAAGGCACCGGTAATACGCATTATTTCCGCAACAACTACGGTTATGTGCCCTTCTACGATGGCAAATTCGGTAATGTATTGAGTTTCGTCAACGATCCGGCCAACCGGTGGATTCCGGCGGATTACGCCGAGGCAAACGGTATTGACCCCAATATGGCCGAAAACCCGAACGCCAAGTTTCCAAGGCTGAGGTATGGCCGCGATAACAACAATACGCAACTGTCCGATTTCTGGAAAGGGAACTCCCGTTATTTGCGCTTGCAGGAAGTCACCCTCAATTACAATTTCAGGAGACCGGTACTGCAAAAGGTTGGCATTTCGTCCATCGATTTTCAACTTGTAGGAAGCAATCTCTATGTGTGGGATAAAGTGAAGGATTTTGACCCCGAACAGGCTGACCGCAACGGGATTGTGTACCCGATACCCACCACCTATACCCTGCAAATTTACATTAACCTGTAATCAATAATCAAATGAGTAATATGATCAAGATAATCATCCCGTTTCTGGTATGTTTACCGCTTCTGCTCGGTTCGTGCAAGGATTACCTGAATATCGACAATTATTTCAGCGAAGAGTTGAAGCTGGATTCCATATTTAAGGAACACCGTTACGTGGAAGCCTACATGTGGACTATCCCCATCCACTTTAATGATGAGGCCGTCATCTGGCAGAACAATGACACCCCCGGCCCGCTGGCCACCGACGAAGCCTTCTGTAATTTCAACATCGGGGGCAACCAGATCAACGGCATGTCTTTTGTGCTGGGCGAAACTTCGGCAAGTTACATGAATGCCCTCAACAAATGGAGCAGGATGTACATGGCGATTCGCAAATGCAATACCATATTTAACCGTATAAACGAAGTGGCGGACATGACGGCGGAACAGCGCCGCAGAATTCTTGCCAATACGCGTTTCATACGGGCTTACGCCTATTATCAGATACTGGTGGACATGGGTCCTCCGATTTTGCTGGGCGAAGACGTGGTTGCCAATAACGAGGACCTGGCTTTTTACGATCGCGGCCGCTGCACGTATGACGAGGCGGTGGAGTACATCTGCTCCGAACTGGAAGACGCCGCCAGCGGACTTGAGCTTAAGACGAGCCTGATGAATTTCGGACGTCCTACCAAAGGCGCCGCTTACGGCCTGGTTGCCCGCCTGCGCCTGATTCACGCCAGCCCGCTGTATAACGGCGGCCCTGCGGCGCGAAGCGTTTTCGGACGGTGGAAACGCTCAACGGACGATGTGCAGTATGTATCGCAGGTTCCCGAAGAACGCCGCTGGGCTGTGGCTGCCGCCGCTGCCAGGAGGGTGATGGATATGGGCCTCTACAAGTTGCATACGGCTCCGGTAACCGCTTTCAGCAAACCGTTGCCGGAAAGCATCACTTCCGATCCCGACTATTATAAGCCCTGGCCGGATGGCGCCACTGAAATCGACCATTTCAAATCCTATTCGGATATGTTTACGGGCGAATCGGTGATACCCACCAATCCTGAATTTGTATGGGGGCGTAACTCGGGTACGGTCGCCGCCAACACCCAGATGGCGTTTCCCCTGACGAACGCCGGATGGGGTTCGCTGGCCGTACCGCAAAAAATCATTGACGCCTACCGGATGTTCGATGGCCGCACGATTTACGATTCTCCGAGATCGGATGGGTTATACCCCTATTCGGAAACGGGATTTTCGCAGGCGCCGGAACTTTTTTCGGATTACCAGCTGTTAGGCGGCACCTACAATATGTATATCAACCGTGAAATGCGGTTCTATGCTTCCATAGGGTTTACCAACTGCTGGTGGGAATTCGGTTCGGTAACCAACACCACCGCGGGAGTAAAACAGATTTCATATTTGGTGAACGGCAACAACGGGAAAAATTCGGCTACCTCCGACGCCCAAATCAACCATACCGCTACGGGTTACGTACTCAAAAAGTTTGTCCACCCGACGGATTCATGGTTTGGCGATAATAACCGCCGTCTGGCCAAAGGCTGGCCGATCATCCGTTATGCGGAGATTCTGCTCTCATATGCCGAAGCGCTGAACAACCTCACCACAAGCCACACGGTTGAAGTGGACGGCGTAGAACAGACATTCACCAGGGATATGGAAGAAATCCGGCTGGCTTTCGGACAGGTGCGCCACCGTGCAGGTCTTCCTGCGCCAAGCAATACGGAATTGAGCAATCCGCAAACCATTCAATCGTTGATTGAACAGGAACGGATGGTGGAATTTCTTTGCGAAAACCGCCGTTATTACGACGTCCGCCGCTGGGGAAAATATGAAGAGTCGGAATCGACAACCATGACCGGTATGAACATCGAGGGGGATGAGAACTCCTATTACAGGCGCGTGATTCCCAACAACTCCCGTATCGGTCAGCGGGTAGTGAACAAGAGATTGCATCTGGTTCCTCTTCCTCTGGACGAAGTAAGAAGACTTCCTTCGTTAGACCAGAATCCGGGATGGCAAAACTGACGGCCGGAATGAATCAATAATTTATCATTATTTGTAATTTGAAAAATTTGAAAATATATGAATAAGCATATCAAGATATATTTGACAGTCTTTCTCGTTTTCGCCTCGTTTTCCTGCAACAGGTACGAAGTGTTTGAAAGGGAACAGTACAAAAATCTGTTTGCCCTGGTGAGCGACGACGACAATGTCTCCACCTGGCTTCACGACTTGCGGCTGGCCGAATCGGAAGGATACGTGACGGCGTCGCTGGGCGGAACCAACCCGACGGGCAAAGACATCCGGGTGACGCTGGTGGAAGATGCCGGATTGATAGACGATTATAATCTGGTGACTTACGATGTGAACAGGTCGAGATACATCAAAGCGCTGGATCGCAGTAAATACACCATTCCCAGTTATGATCTGGTAATTCCGGCCGGAGAAGTGAGGGGTGTCATCCCTGTCAAGATCCGTCCCGAGGGATTATCTCCCGATTCGTCCTATTTCATCGCTTTAAGGGTCGATTCGTATAATGCGTATGAAGTTAATCCCGACAAGGATTATCTGCTTTATCAGGTTCGCATCAAAAACTGGTGGGCTTCGTATGGCGGCACCCGTTATGATCAGCGGGCCAAAAAAGCAGAGGTTAGCTCCGCCATATCGACGGACAAGTTTGGCAACAAGCTGGTATTTCCGCTCAGCGAAAATTCGTTCCGTATCATGACGGGCGACATGTTGAATGACGGTTTTGATCCGTATGTGTACAAGCACAGGTCAATGAAGGTTACCATTCTTGCCGGCGACAAGGTCAAAATTGAGCCTTATTACGACCAGGAAATCACCCAGAATGACGGGGATGCGGATTATCCGAATACGGCAAAAGTGGAAGACGACGGTTTCAAGACCTATAAAACCTTCCTGCTTGCATACACATACAAGGATGCAGACGGCGTTTTATACAATTTTAGGGAAGAGCTACGCATCGATTTTAAGGAAGATGTAAACGATCCCCGAATATTAACCAAGTAAAACAGCAATAATGAAATATCAAATGAAAAACATGATCATCGCGATATGCCTTCCGTTCCTTGTTGGCATTGCGGGTTGCGATGTTTACAAGGAGAAGGTAGTTGATCCCATCATTACGGTCAATCACCGGTCTGTGAATATGTATACGGGCGAAACTTTCCAACTGATTGCCAGTCCCGGCGATGTCGCTTTCACATGGACGAGCGAGGAACCCGAAGTGGCTGAGGTTTCTTCCGGCGGTCTGATAACAGCGAAAAGCGCAGGCGCAACCGATATTTTTGTAAATTCGGGTAACCAGACGCTTGGTGTAACCGTTACGGTTGATACCAAAATACCGCTGACAGATTTCGCGATAAGTGAATATTCCGCTTCCCTGAGACGTAATGGCGAAATTCTTTTGCAGGTCTTCCCGGAACCGATGAATGCCAATGATTACAAGGTAATTGAGTGGCGTTCAAAGAACGAGGATGTTGCCACAGTTGACTATAAAGGCCTCGTGATTGGAAGAACCTATGGAACTACGGAAGTAGAG
Source organism: Bacteroidales bacterium (assembly GCA_031264715.1). Taxonomy (GTDB): domain Bacteria; phylum Bacteroidota; class Bacteroidia; order Bacteroidales; family UBA4181; genus JAIRLS01. The sequence continues at coordinate 1,194 of JAISDP010000114.1, read as the reverse complement.
TGTACCATTGTCGGAACGGAAACGACCATCACAAAGGTCGTTTCTGTGGAAGTGTCCATTGGGCCGCGGCCTACAACGCCGTTCAGAGGGCCGCATACCCTTGCTTCCCTTGCTTCTTACAGGCTGCAAGCCTCTGACTTCGACTATGGCGGCCGCGGTAATGCCTGGTCGGATACCAATACGGGGGCAAACCAGGCATCAAATGGGGTGGGCACCGCACACCGGACAGATAACGGCGACAACAACGCGGGGAGTGTTGGTATCCAGGACGATTTCGAAAGTATCGGTTATACCGCTAATGGCGAATGGTTGGTCTATACCGTTGAAGTAGAGGATGCCGGCGAATACACTTTCGAAGCGGAAGTGGCATGTAATGGAGCCTCCGCTGTCAGGCTTGAAATAGACCTGGAGAGCGATTCATGGAGCGAGTGGAGTACCCTGGTCTCTATGAGCCTTCCTGCAAATAATGGATGGAGCAATTACAAATGGGAAACGGCAAGCAGTACCATTAACCTGCCTGCGGGAATGGTACGGCTCAGATTCTATTTCGTAACAGCCGCCTGCAACTTCAAGGCAATGAGGTTCACGTATGCTCCATAAATATGAAGCATTGAATGAAGTAAATGAAAAAGAACTGCCTCCTTTGTACGGGGCAGTTCCTTTTTTTAGATTTATCGACAATGTCGACGGATTGCGGATGGGCGGATGGGCGGACGGGCTGTCTTGATGAGTTTCCCGTCAGGGAAACCATATCAATAGAAATATACAGCCGACCCACGAATCAAAACCCCATATGGGGTTTCATATGATGAATCTCCTACGGAGATTTCGTTGGTGTTTTCCGCATTGATTCTATTGATATGAATGCCCTGACGGGCAACATTCCATCATTCGGCGAAATTCCGTCAGGAATGATATATCGGTAGAAGGCATTGTCGGTTAATATCGGAAAATCCCGTCAAGGTGGGGTGTTAAAATTCGTGGATAAACAAACCTCATTTCCACCTTATTTTTTCTAACAAAACAACCTCCGTAGCAGATTGTTGCATCAAAGTTTCCCGACCTCATTACCTTATTATACTAACCTCGGTAAATAATTGAGGAATAAAATTGCTTATTTGAGATAAAATAACTACCTTTGCAGCAAAAAAAATATGGTAAAAATAGAAATCAAAGCGGAAGACGCAGTAAAGT
>JAISDP010000051.1 GCA_031264715.1 Bacteroidales bacterium | reverse complement strand
GATACCCGGTGTGTGGGTCGGGAATTTCCGGTTGGTTAACCTTTTCTCCCTAATTCCCCAGTTCCGAAATAAATTTCACCCGCATCAGCCTGACGTCTTCTTCCGAGAAATCGTCTTCTCCCAACACCTTCAAAGCATCTTCAATGGATTCTGTCTCAGCATCGTCCTTATAATAAGCATAAATCTCGTCACGGCGGTCTTCGTCAAGCACCTGGTTGATGTAATAATCAAGATTCAATTTGGTTCCCGAGTTGACAATGGCTTCTATTTCGGTGAGAAGTTCAGGAATGTCAAGGTTTTTGGCTTCGCAGATGTCTTCGAGGGCAATTTGCCGATCAATGGCCTGGATGATGTAGACTTTCAGCCCCGATTTGTTGACTACCGACTTCACCACCATGTCCTGCGGACGGATGATCTCTTTTTCCTCCACATATACCCTGATAACATCGATAAATTCCTTGCCGTAGCGTTGCGCCTTGCCCGCCCCGACACCTGCAATATTCTGCATTTCGTTCATCGTGACGGGGTATTGGATACACATGTCTTCGAGTGATGTATCCTGGAAAATGACAAACGGCGGGAGATTCTTCTGTTTGGATATTTTTTTGCGCAGGTCTTTCAGTATCTCGAACAGCTCATCGTCGACCGTACTGCTTTTGCCGGCCAGGTTCATTTCGGCATCATCGTCTTCCTCGCCATACTCATGGTCCTGCGTGAGCAGGATCGAATACGGGTCTTCAAGGAATTCGTGTCCTTTGGGCGTTAGTTTCAGGAGGCCGTAATTTTCGATTTCCTTCTGTATCAAACCGGCAACCAAAGCCTGGCGAATCACCATGCTCCAGAAACGGGCATCTTTTTCGTCGCCTGTGCCGAACATTTCCAGCCTGTGGTGCTTGTAGCTCTTAATAGCGCTGTCGGCGTTGCCTGTGAGGAAATTGGCCACGTGTTCGCCTTTGAATTTTTCCTGCAATTCAATGATGGCGCCCAACAGGGTCACTAAGTAATGGTCGCCTTCGAACTGTGACTTCGGATGTCGGCAGTTATCGCAGGTTTCGCAATTTTCAACGGTATATGCTTCACCGAAATAATGCAGCAGCAATTTGCGGCGGCACAGCGCCGATTCAGCGTAAGCCACCGTTTCGAGCAACAACTGCTTGCCTATTTCCTGTTCGGCCACCGGCTTGCCCTGCATGAATTTTTCGAGTTTCTGTATGTCCTTGTAGCTATAGAAGGTGATACAGTTGCCCTCGCCGCCATCGCGTCCGGCACGGCCGGTTTCCTGGTAGTATCCTTCCAGGCTTTTGGGTATATCATAATGTATCACGTAGCGTACGTCGGGCTTATCGATTCCCATCCCGAAAGCGATGGTGGCCACAATTACGTCTGCTTCCTCCATCAGGAACTTGTCCTGGTTGCCCGAACGGGTGGCGGCATCCATACCTGCGTGGTACGGCAATGCCTTGATACCGTTGATCAGCAACTGCTCGGCCAACTCTTCCACTTTCTTGCGGCTCAGGCAATAAATAATTCCCGATTTGCCCGAATTATTTTTGATGTATTTGATAATTTCCTTTTCGGCATTTACTTTCGGACGCACCTCATAGTACAGGTTGGGGCGGTTGAACGATGCCTTGAATACCTGCGCGTCCAACATGCCGAGGTTTTTCTGGATGTCGTGCTGTACCTTGGGAGTAGCAGTGGCGGTGAGCGCCATGATGGGTGCGTCGCCTATCTCGGTGATTATCGGACGTATGCGGCGATATTCGGGACGAAAATCATGTCCCCATTCCGAAATGCAATGCGCCTCGTCAATCGCGTAGAAAGAAATTTTCAGCTGCCTGAGAAACTGTATGTTTTCGTCTTTGGTCAGAGATTCGGGCGCTACATATAATAATTTGGTCTTTCCGCTAAGGATGTCTTCTTTTACTTTGACTATCTGCACCTTATTGAGCGAAGAATTCATAAAATGCGCTACACCGTCTTCCGACATGAAGTTGCGCATGGTGTCCACCTGGTTTTTCATCAAGGCGATGAGCGGCGAAATGATGATCGCCGTTCCGCCTAACAGCAATGCCGGCAGCTGGTAGCAGAGCGATTTGCCGCCACCGGTGGGCATCAATACGAACGTGTTTTTCCCCTCGAGGACATTCTGAATAATAGGTTCCTGGTTACCTTTAAAGGTCGAAAATCCAAAATATTTTTTCAGGTTTTCTGTTAATGATTTGTGTGTTTCTTTTGCCATTTATTCCCTTATTCTTAAGGTATTACTTACAATATTTTAATTTAATGATTAAAATTCGCTATGCTTTCAAATACTATGCCTTTTTTATACGGCGCTACCTGTATTTTTTGCTGTTCATGCATAAAACCACACGGCGCATACTTTATTTCGATAAAAAATGAATACTTTTGCAAGCTAAAAATTACAAAAATACATCAATGCCAACAAAAAATATTTGACGAACATATCGTCTTCGCAAATATAATATAATTGGTCATTTGTTTTTTTGGGGTCGCAAATTTAAACACATTTTGATGATTCATCACATGTTTTTTGATAGATGACCGACAATTTTTTATCAAAGGTAATTTTAAAAGGATTAATTGTATCATAACAGTCTTATTATTTTTATTGAAACATGGCAAAAAAATCGAGTAATACCGGTGAAATGTCGTTTTTGGAACACCTGGAAGAACTTCGCTGGCATATTGTACGTTCGGTTATTACAATAGTAGCTTTTGCAGTGGTAGCTTTTATTTTCAGTCGTTTTATTTTCGATTACATACTATTGGCGCCCAAGAATCCGGACTTTTTTTCCAATCGGTTACTTTGCCAGTTAGCCGAAATACTTCATACTCCCGCTTTATGCATCAACACCAAGACTTTTGAAGTGATAAATATCAAAATGGCAGGGCAGTTTTCGGCCAATATTATGATTTCACTGTACGCAGGGCTTATCATCGCTTTTCCCTTTGTCATATGGGAAATGTGGAAGTTCATATCGCCCGCCCTCTACGTGAATGAGCGCAAACATGCCCGCGGTTCTGTGGCAGCCATTTCAATTTTGTTCTTCATAGGCGCACTGTTCGGATATTATGTGATCGTACCGCTGTCGGTTCATTTTCTCGGCGGCTGGCAAGTCAGTGAACAGGTAATCTCCCGGATCGATTTGAATTCGTATGTTTCTACCGTAACATTTATCCCGTTTTCTACCGGTATTATTTTCGAATTGCCTATCCTGATGGTTTTCCTGACTAAAGTGGGGATCATTACGCCAGCGTTTATGATCCAATACCGGAGACATGCAATTATTGTACTGATGATTGTGGCGGCAGTTATCACGCCACCCGATGTTTTCAGCATGATATTGGTGGTGCTTCCCCTGGTGCTGCTGTACGAAGTAAGCATTCTCCTGACCAAGCGAACTGCGAAAAAATACCGGCAAACCATGGCGGAAGAGGAAGCAGCCAAGTAATTAAATATTGACATTGAATATCGACGATATGAAAAAGTGGGAGTACAAAATAGTGTATATCAATGCAACTCAACAGCATCAGTCGGGTATGCCCGACGATATCAACGAACGGTTCGACCAGTGGGGCAACG
>JAISDP010000155.1 GCA_031264715.1 Bacteroidales bacterium | reverse complement strand
GGCCAGAAAGGAATACCGCCGCTAATATCGTTTTCCAGCCCTGTCGGAAATTGATCCGACACGTCGACAATGTTCAGAACCTGTTTTTTCTTATCGAAGATTCCCGGATACATTTTGTTCCCGTATTCGAACAGGGAAAACAAGTGGTCTTTTGTTTCCTGTGATTGCGAATGAACAAGATATTGCGATAGCTGCTCGCCCAATTTTTCCGTTTGTCCCCGCAAGTCTGGCGGAACCCTTTCGCCGAGTTCAAACACATACTTGGGATAAAGGTCGTGGGGCTTCCTGATTTCGAAAATGGTATCGTTGAAATATTCCTTCACATAAAGGCCGTTTTCAAACTGATAAAACTTTACATCGCCGTTGAGTGGTGAAACGAGAACGGAATTTCCATCCCGGCTTGAAAATGGAAAGAAATCGTGATTGGGTATTACATATACGGAATCTTCACGGAAATTCCCTACAACCATACGTTTCTCGTTATCTCCCGTAAGATTACCGATACTTCCCACATAAGCAGTTGAGTCCAGCAAATCCCATTTCGAAATCTGGTGTTTATTGAATCGCGGGATATAAGAGACAATCTTTCCCTCCGTGTCGAAACACAACAATGCCCCGTTATAGTTGGATATAAGGTAGATCCATTGCCGCGCCTCGTCGAAGGCTGCACAACGGATCCCATTATACTCGTTAGGTCCGGGCCCCTTGGTTCCTATTTTTCTGATGAATTTTCCGGTTTCCCGGTCGAACACCAGACACGACTCATAAGTAACGGTAATAATATATTGACCGGTCAGATAAAGGCTGCGAATACCCCTGAAAACACTTTCGCTATTCGTTTCTAACGGCACATATTTGCACGATTTCGCAAAGGAGCTTAACGGCTGTTTTTCCGGCGGTTTGTTGATGGCCCGGTGAACATCGATAATTACCGGATCGCCTTGTTGCAACGGTTGGCGCGTCATGCACGAATGCAGGCAAAGCACGCTAATGACAATACATTGAAAGATCGTTTTCATAAAAATATTTTTTTAAATCAATCTGCAAATATATTAATAATTAAGTAACGTATAGAAAATAACGGTTATTTTGATTCGCACACGACTATAAAAATGTACTTATTCGATCAATTGCTTGATGCGCTCTATTTGCTCCTGTTTTTTCACTTCGCGTAATTTGCGGCCTGTTTTGGTGAAATATTGGTGCGAGCCGATAAATTTCAATTGTTGTTTATTCCAGTCGTTGAGCGACAACGATTTATTTTGCGCCTTCAGTTCGGCATACAGGGCGTTCGATACTGGGACAAAGTCGGTGCGTCCGAGATAATCCAGGTCTGAGTCGCAAATGATGGCTTCGAGCAGGTCGCCGGGTTGGGGAGGCAGCTTGGTAGCCATGATGATGCGGCATATCCTGTCGATTTCTTCGGGGGTGTACTTATATTTCGGGAGTGTTTCGCGGGCAATATCCGCGCTGCATTCTTCGTGGCCGGCATACGAAACGACGTGTCCCGTATCGTGGAAAAGAGCCGCTGTCTTGAGCAGCAGCAGCTGGCGATCGTTCAATCCCTCGGCCCATCCGATCAGTTCGCTTTCGGTCACTACATCCACCGTGTGTTTTACATTGTGGTAATACAGGTATTTGGGAAGGCCTTTTTCCAGCCTGTCCAGGACATGTTCCTGCAAATCGCCGAACTGTACGAGCATCAATTGCGTGCGGAAGTCGTCGTTGGGCAGGTATCTGTTTGTATCGGCGGAAAAGCCCGGCTTGATGCCTGTAACCGTGAAAAGATCGAGCTTGTTACGGTATTTCACCGGTAATACGCCGGAATAACGGCATACGAACAGCTCTTTCACCAGTTCGTAGGTGGTGGCCGATATAACGACCGCATTTTCTTTGCCTACGGAACCGATACGGCTTGCCACATTTACCGTATCCCCTTTCAGGTCGTAGGTTGACTGTTTGCGCCCGCTGACAAGCGCAGTAACCGTGCCGGTATGGATGCCGATATTCAAGCCCCACACAGGACCGTCGCTGTTCTGCAGGTCGGTTTCCACAATGTGCAACATTTCAAGGGCGGCTAATGTAACGGTAATCGGGTTGGTGATATTTTTTTCGGGGATACCTCCTGCACAGATAAAACTGTCGCCAATGCTGTGCAGCTTCACCAGCCCGTATTTTTCGACAACATCGTTAAACCGGAGGACAAACTCGTCGAGTTTGTCCATGTATTCGGACGTATTGGTAGCGGTCACCACATCCGAAAGTCCCTGTATCCCCGCATACAGTATGGTCGCCGTATCGAAGCGGGTTTGCCGGTAGGATGGTTTGCCGGCGCCCTGTTCCGCTTTGGCTTTCTCTATCCGTTCCCTGTATTCGTCTACTTCACCGGCTAACCGGCTATACGCCTCGGCGAGCGCACGCTGCTTCTCTTTCAGGTCTTTGTTTTCCGAAACCAATGAAGCAATACGCTTGAGCAACTGTTGTTTTGAACCGGATTCCATTTTCGGATGATTTATGGTGTAAAGATGCCTATTCCCTTCTCATATCCTCGATCCGGATTCCGTTGATCCGTATCTCATCATCATTTTTGTACGTGACGGTAAGGAATAAAGCACCGTTTTCGTAATATTTTTTCCAGTTCCTGTCGCGGCGGCCCATCACGTAGTACTGCTCTTCCTTGAGCGTTCCGTCGGGATAGTAAAACACGTGGCGGCCGTCGGGATAGCCCTGCACGAAGTTGCCCGAATGATGGAGCTGTCCGTCATTGTAATACGTTTTCCACATGCCGTTTTTTGCCCCCATGATATAGCTGCCTTCCTCACGGGACGCGCCTACGCTTTCGATCCACGGGCCTTCGCGTTCGCCTTCTACATACTCGCCTTTGGCAATGACGGTAGCGCTGTCGGAATACTGAACGCACGGGCCGCCGGACGCCCCTTTCACATAAGTTTCTTCACGAAGGATATTGCCCGACGGAAAGTACCACGTCCATTTTCCTTCCAGCACGCCATTACGGAAATTACCGATTTGCTCCTTTTTACCGTTTTGGAAAAAGAAGTTCCATTCGCCGTTTTGCCGGTCATTCGTATATTGACCCTCGGATCGTAATTCGCCTGTCTCGAAATAAGTTTTCCAATCACCTGTGCGTTTTTCATTCTCATTCACAGGACCTTCTGCGGTACGCACTCCTTTTTCGCTGTAGCGAATGGCTCTTTCGGGTTTACCTTCCTGATTGTAAAAATAATGATAGCCAATAGGGATCGAATCAAGGTAAACGCCTTTACGCTTAAGGGTTACGCCATCATCATAATAGGAGATCAATTCCATGGCCTCCGCTTTCAGCTGGACGCCTTCCTCAATGATTCTCCCTTCCCGGTAGCTGCGCTCGTTGATGAGGTTTCCCTGCCCGGAATACATTTTGGAAGTACCGTCGAGCACGCCGTTTTTGTATATCTCCTCATCCTTGAGCTTGCCGTCGGTATAGAACGTTTTCCATGTCCCGTTTTTCTCACCCCTGTCGTTCACACGATTGACAAATTCGCGCGAAATCATGTAATCGTTGTGATACTCGTACAAAGTGATTACCGTGCCGTTTTCGTCGAATTCCTTGCTGGCGCCCTGTTTTCTGCCGTTTTTGTAACTGATGACCTGCCGGAGCTTTCCACTCGGGTAATAGTAATAAGACGGGCCTTCGCGCCTGTCGTCGAGAAACAGTTCCTTTGCTTTCAGGTAGCGCCTGCTGACACTGTTCCGTTGGGTAGTTGTTTCGTATTGATGGTAGTAGCCGCTTTTTTTACCCAAACGGTAATGGATGATTTCGAGCGTGTCGCCTGTTTCGGTATAGAACACCCATGTGCTGTCCAACAGGGTGTTGATGCGATTCCCTTCCGATTTCATCAGCCCCGTCACGTAATATGTTTTCCAGTACCCTTCGGGTTGGCCGTTCCGCATCATCCCTTCGCTGGCAACCTTGCCGTTGGGATAATAGAACGTATTGTACCCGTCGGGGTCAACCTTCGTATGGGTCTGCGAAAGCGCATCCGGCAGGAAAAGCAGGCAAACCGGGAGGCAAAGGGCCATATTTCCGAAACAATATTTCATCAGGCGGTTACTGTCAAAAACAGACGGCTAAAGTAATAAATTTGTTTGTCAATCTCTAAACCAAACCCAATTTACTTGAGATTTCGAGCATCCTGCGAATTGGCTTTTCGGCTTTCACCCGTAATTCTTCGTCGAGGACAACCTCGTTGCTTTCGTTGCGGAGGCAATCGTATATTTTTTGGAGCGTCACTAATTTCATGTACCGGCAATCGTTGCAGGCACAGGTGGAATCCCTGGGCGGCGCGGGGATGAATCGTTTGTCCGGGCTTTCCTTCTGCATTTGGTGAAGGATTCCCGATTCGGTAGCTACAATGTATTCGTCAGCCGTATCGGTTTTCGAGAACCGGAGCAACGCCGCCGTCGACCCGATATGGTCAGCCGCGATCAGTACCGGTTGCGGACATTCGGGATGTGCCAGCAGTTTTGCCCCGGGATGCGCTTTTTTCAATTCGAGGATCTTTTCGAGCGAAAACTCTTCATGTACGTGGCAGGCGCCGTCCCAAACCAACATGTCGCGATGGGTCAGGCTCCTGATGTAATTGCCCAGGTTGCGGTCGGGGCCGAAGATAATTTTCTCATCTTTGGGTAACGATTCCACGATCTGCACCGCATTGGACGAGGTGCAGGCAATGTCGGAAAGCGCTTTGACTGCCGCCGTTGTGTTCACGTATGTGATCACGGTACATCCGGGATGTGCTTTTACAAATGCCTCGAACCGGTCGGCAGGACACGAATCGGCCAGCGAGCACCCGGCCTCCGGATCGGGAAGAAGCGTTTTTTTGGCCGGATTAAGGATCTTTGCTGTTTCGGCCATAAAATTTACCCCGGCCAGCACGATGACGTCAGCCGGCGTTTCGACTGCTTTTTGCGCCAGGGCAAGGCTGTCGCCAACAAAATCGGCAATATCCTGTATTTCGGGCTCCTGGTAATAGTGCGCCATGATCACCGCATTTCTGGCCGCCTGCAAATCTTT
>JAISDP010000313.1 GCA_031264715.1 Bacteroidales bacterium | reverse complement strand
AATATCGACACCAGCAGCCATGCCCACAGCCAGAAATAGACGGTAGTTTGCAGGTAAAGCCAGATCACCGGCGCCACAAGTCCACCGCCAATGATCCCGGTCAACAACCAGCCTTTCAGCTTGTCGGCGATGAAAAGTCCCGGGGTGGTTTTATTGAATCCGAAGCGTTGCTCGACCACGAAGGTATCGTACACGGCAAACGGCGTATTCAGTATATCGAGCGCCAGCCCCAGCATACCGAAAAAAATCAGGGGATGCAGTATCGGATGCGCACTGATTCCGGCGGCCAGGCGATCCACCCGGGCAAACCCGTCAAGGAAGAACATCCCCAGGATCCATACCAGGTTAAAGGCGCTGCTGACCAACCCGAAACGGATATTGGCACGTTCGTATTTCTGCGATTGCACATACTTTTCCGCGTCGTACAGGTCTTTCAATTCTTCGGGAAGCTTCTCCGAAAGGTTCTTGAAATTCAACAATTCGAGCCAGCTTTCGAGGATGAAGTCGGCAACAATGATGATAACAAGAATAATGAATACGATTTGTGGCGTCATTCGGCAAATTTAAGGTGTGGTTTGTTGGTCGAGCTGTGTCTGATGTTGTTGTCTTTCGTGCAGGAGGTTGAGGTAATCTACCGTTCCGAATTTCCGTTTCAGGCTCGCCGATTTTTGCGCCCACCGGACAGCTTGATCCAACTGATTTTGAAATTCGCAGGCTACCGCCATGTTATAGGCAATCTGGCTTTTTGTTCTTTTCTGCCCGTTCTTACGGCATGACAGCAACATGGTTTCCCATATATCGAAAGCTCTTCCATAGCCGTCGTTTTGCATGGCCGTGTATGCTTGCTGCGACAGTTCGGGAAATTTATTGATCATATATACATGGCGTATTCCCTTATGCCACTGCGGTACAATCCGGGCGGCACAGTTCCGCGCCAATGCAATACCCATATCCCACCAGGCATCTTGAATGTCGGGCAGGTTCGCCACAGCCTCCGCTTTTCCCGGGCGGATGCCCGAAGGCCATACGATCAGGTCGCGATCGGTGTATTCGTCGAGCAATGCCCCCGATTTGTCTCTTATCGACCATCTTGCCGCATAATGTACATACAGATATGCCTCCCATTCGAAATAAGCGTACTGCTGCCCGTAATAAGTGTTATTCACCTGTAACCGGTCTAACCGCGCCACCAGGTCGAAATCGGAAACTTCGGGGAGTTCGTTATCGTTTGCGATGTAGACAAAGAATCGGGCATCTTCGTAACCGGGCGCTTCTTCCCAGAAACGTTGCAACGAGAACAGGATGTTGGCAATCAGCGAGTCGGCTGGGACGCCTGTGGCGCTTTCGTTGGACATGATGGCATCCGAAAAAAGCGTTTGCGAAGCGCAGACGGCAATATCCTTTTTGGGCGCTTCGAAGGTCACCCGCGCCGGTTGCAGTATTTCAATCGGGCAATTGCGCACAGTTACACATGCCGAAAGGAACAGCGGCACTAATGCGAAAAACAAATATCGGGTAGCGCAGGCCAAAGTATTAAAAAGAGAATCAGTTTTGATAGTCGCAAAAGTATCTCTTTTTGTTCATTCTACAATATCATTTTGATGATTTTTAATGATACGCGGAATCCTAAGAATCTTCAAAGAATTCAGACGTTTTTTGATTTTTCAATCACTTGAGAATGTCTCCTGCCTGCCGTTCCAGCCTGTCAGGGTCAAAGACCGCTGACAGGGTCGAAAGTACTGCTACACAACGTAAGTTGTCGACACGGTATCGCCGCCGCGTCCTGTCCAGTTGGTATGGAAGAACTCGCCGCGCGGCTTGTCGACGCGTTCATAGGTATGTGCGCCGAAATAGTCGCGCTGGGCTTGCAGCAGGTTTGCAGGCAGGCGCTCCGAACGATAGCCGTCGAAATAGCACAGCGCCGATGTGAGCGTCGGGATAGCAATGCCGTTGCACACAGCCTGCGACACTACATTACGCCAGCCTCCCTGAGCTTCTTTGAGCTTACCGGTGAAATACGGGTCGAGCAGGATATTGGCAATATTGGGATTCTTGTCGAACGCTTCCTTGATCTTGCCGAGGAATACCGAACGGATAATGCAGCCGCCACGCCACATGAGGGCAATGCCGCCGTAATTGAGGTTCCATTTGTATTCTTCCGAAGCCGAACGCATGAGTGCATAGCCTTGGGCATACGACACAAGTTTGGCTGCAAACAATGCACGGCGCAGGTCTTCGATGAATGCACGGCGATCGCCGTTGAATACGGGTTTCGGACCGTTCAGAATCTTTGAGGCTGCCACGCGTTCGTCCTTTTGTGCAGACAGGCAACGGGCAAATACTGCTTCGCCGATCAATGTCAAGGGAATACCTTGATCTAAAGCAGCTACGGCAGTCCATTTGCCTGTACCTTTCTGTCCGGCTGTGTCGAGTATCTTATCCACAACGGATGCGCCGTCGACATCTTTGTATCCGAGTATGTCGCGGGTAATTTCGATGAGATAACTATCCAGGTCGCCCCTGTTCCATTCGGTAAACACCTCGTACATGTCGTCGGCGCTCATGCCCAGCAGGTCTTTCATTACCTGGTAGGCTTCGCAGATCAACTGCATGTCGCCATATTCGATACCATTATGAACCATCTTCACGAAATGCCCTGCACCGTCGCGACCTACCCAGTCGCAGCAGGGAGCGCCGTCGTCAACCTTGGCGGCAATAGCCTGGAAAACAGTTTTTACCGCAGGCCACGCATCCGGCGAACCGCCCGGCATGATCGATGGACCCAGCAAAGCGCCTTCCTCGCCGCCCGATACGCCGGTACCAACGTACAACAGGCCTTTGCTTTCCACATATTTTGTACGCCGGTTGGTATCCGGGAAGTGGGTATTACCGCCATCGATAATGATGTCGCCCGGTTCGAGATGCGGGAGCAGCAGTTCGATGAAATCATCCACCGCCTTACCTGCTTTCACCATCAGCATCAGTTTGCGGGGGCGTTTCAGCGAAGCTACCAGTTCCCCGATACTGTGGGCGCCAAATATCTTTTTGCCTTTGCCGCGTCCGTTGATAAAATTATCTACTTTTTCGACTGTACGGTTGTACACGCTCACCGAAAAGCCTTTGCTTTCCATGTTCAATACGAGGTTTTCGCCCATCACGGCCAAACCTACCAGTCCAATATCAGATACTTCTTTCATTATATTATTGATTTTAGTTTATAATTTTTGATGATTGATATTTCATTATCTTACATCCGCAACTTGGCGAAGCGATTACGGCAAAGCCAACTGCAAATTGCCTGATGTTCCGGGCCGAATTGCAAATTCGGCTCAACGGCGCTATATCCCGCTTATTGGGATGCGCTTTACTGTTTTCCATCTTATATCGATTTTATCTGATCTTATACGTTTTTTAATGCGTGCCGGTTACAGTTTTGATTCAAAATTTTCAATTGATGAATGCCGGAAGGTTAATAAGGAGGATGATGGCGGTTGTTTTGTTATGAGAATCAGGTTCGCATGGTTACAGGCAGGAACGGTCGGCAACCGTTTATTCATCCCCCGTATTGGAATTTACCTTGCCCGTCAGGGCATTCATATCCATAGAATCAATGCGGAAAACATCAACCAATCTCCGTTAGGAGATTTGTTATATGAAACCCCATACGGGGTTTTGGTTTGGTGGCGGTGCATATTTTTCTATTGATATGGTTTCCCTGTCCCTGACGGGAACCCCATGACTGGGTAGAGGCCGACGCTCCTCTCCCGAACTGCGAAGCAGTTCAACCCACTGCGGGGTTGCGGTAGAGCGCTGTCCTCCGTAGTACCCCGTGTTGCGCTTCGCTTACACGGGGTTATCAACATTGGATGCCTTCCGGCATCCGGCTGCAAGAGCGAAACATTCCGAGCGCGCTTTGCCCGTCAGGGCATTCATATCAATAGAATCAATGCGGAAACTATTTCGATATTTGGCAAAAGTCCCGTCAGGGATGCCATGTCGATAGAAGATGACATATCGGTTATATCGACCAAATTCCGTCAGGGATGGCAGATCGATAGAAGATATTTCCCGTCAGGGAAATCATATCAATAGAAAAATACAGTTGCCTCCGGATCAAAACCCCGTATGGGGTTTCACATGATGAATCTCCTGCGGAGATTTCGTTGGTGTTTTCCGCATCGATTCTATTGATATGAATGCCCTGACGGGCAATGTTTTTGTTTATTTGATGCCGGAAGGCATCTGATATTGATAACCCCGTGTAAGCGAAGCGCAACACGGGGTACGGAGGACAGCG
>JAISDP010000290.1 GCA_031264715.1 Bacteroidales bacterium | reverse complement strand
TACGCAATCCTTTACCAATTCGCGATCGTTCGTGAATGTCATACCATACGAAAACATATTTTGGATATGGTTTATATAAATGTGCTCGTAAGCCCGGTCATCTCCCGAAAGGAAACTGTTCCAAAGTAACGAATCATCCTTTTCCACCTGTTTCATTTGCATGTTTACAATATCCCTGCAAAAATAAGTATATAATGCGAGTATACCAATTGTCCTTTTTAGTATCTTCGCACCCAAATAGAGTAATATGTTATCAATGGTACTTTTTATTAGCAGTGGCGAAATATTTTTTATTTTGTTGGCCATATTGATATTTTTTGGCGCCGGTAAAATTCCGGAATTTGCGCGGATGATGGGTAAAGGTGTTCGTGAATTCAAAAAAGCCACGGACGACATCAAGCGCGAATTTAACGAGAACTCGTCGGGTATCATGGACGATATCAAGTCGATCAGAGATGATATGACGGGTATCGGTAATGATATGACCCATACCCTGACCAGGGAAATTGTGGAGCCGGTGCAGGAAACTGCCGACGAAACCGCAAAGACTTTCGACGAGTATAAGGATCAGTACAACACGGATTATTATTACGATAATCCGTATGATATTGGTAACAGCGGGAGCGAATACCTGCAGGAAGTACAGGAGGCATCACCGGAAACCATAGCCGAAAGCGCTGCAGAAACACCTGACAGTCAACAAACCGGTACCACTAAACCTGCCGAGGCATGATCCGAGGCGAAAATATCACCAAGTCGTTTGGCAATCTGCAGGTTCTTAAAGGAATCGACATACAAATACCCAAGGGAAAAATTGTGTCCATTGTAGGAGCAAGCGGTGCGGGTAAAACAACCCTGCTGCAGATACTCGGAACGCTGAGCCGCCCCGGTTCCGGAAAAGTGTATATTGACCGGAAGGAAGTGAGCAGCCTGGGCGAAAAGGAAATATCGCAGTTCCGCAACCGCAACATAGGCTTTGTATTCCAGTTCCATCATCTGTTGCCCGAGTTTACCGCACTCGAAAACGTATGCATCCCTGCATATATCAACCGTGTTTCGAGGGTCAAAGCCGAACAGAAAGCCAGGGAATTGTTAACATTCCTCGGGCTTGCCAACCGGATGACCCATAAACCGGATGAACTGTCGGGCGGCGAGCAGCAGCGGGTATCGGTAGCGCGGGCGCTCATCAACGATCCGATGGTAATCTTTGCCGACGAACCTTCGGGCAACCTTGACTCGCATAACAAACAGGAACTGCACACCCTGTTTTTCTCCCTGCGCGATACCTTCGGGCAAACCTTCGTTATTGTAACTCACGATACTCACCTGGCCGATATGTCGGACATCAAATACGAAATGAACGACGGAAAGATCGTGGGAAATTAAAATACGTTCTTCCCTTTTCATCCTTTGCCGTTCCTTACTTTTCACTCTTCACTAAATGAAAGTAGTTATTATCAAATATAACGCCGGTAATATTTTTTCCGTCGATTATGCATTGAGGCGTTTAGGCATTAGAGCCGAAATCACCGACAATCATGAAAAAATCCGTCAGGCGGATAAAGTAATCATTCCCGGGGTGGGAGAGGCGTTCACCACCATGCAGTACCTGCAACAACACGGTCTTGATCATGTGATACGCAATCTGCAACAGCCGGTATTGGGCATCTGCATCGGGATGCAACTGATGTGCCGTCGTTCGGAAGAAGGCAACACGCCCTGTCTGGGCATTTTCGACGAAGATGTGATACGGTTCCGGCCTTCGCCGGGGATCAAAGTGCCTCACATGGGGTGGAACAGTTTGCAAGACATGCATTCGCCGCTGTTCGACGGTTTACCCGGCAATTCATACGTATATTTCGTGCATAGTTATTATGCCGCCGTGGGAATGTACACCATTGCCGCCGCATCGCACCCGGAACCGTTCAGCGCTGCACTGCAGCGCAAAAATTTTTATGCCTTACAGTTCCATCCCGAGAAAAGCGGCAGGGTAGGAGAGGAGATACTTAAAAATTTTATGGAGAAGATACATTAACCGTGCATGTAAAATCCCGAAATCAGATTTACAAAGACAGTAATAGTACAGAGAAAACCGAAGAAAGTATAGAGAAAATAGTACAGAAACTTTCAAAAATACGGAGAAAATTTTGAGATTAATGTCTGAAAATCCATTTATAACAATATAAAAAAGCAGGCTTACATTATCCGCTCTTGAGGTTGTAGGAAACTACCCGTTAATACAAATAAATAAGCCCGCATTTTTGCGAGTGTGCAAATGTATGATTTTTTTTAAAATAAAAGATTAAAAATATTATTTTTAAGAATCAACTCAGTCATATCCTTGCGTTTATTATTTATTCAAAGTAAGCCATTTTCTGTGAAAAAGAAAAACAAACCCTTCATTGGAAAGCGATGAAGGGTTTAAAAAATGGACGGCATTGGGTTATTATTACGCTGTTTTCGAAAAAGCATGATCTACTCTGCACGGTATTTCCTGAAAAAACTTTTCCATTTCATCACCACCACGCCCCAAAAAGCCTCATTGAAGATACCGCCGCTCATTTTTGACGTACCGGCGCTCCGGTCGCAAAAGATGATAGGCACTTCCACGAGGTTAAAGCCGAATTTCCAGGCGGTGAACTTCATTTCGATCTGAAAGGCATAGCCTTTGAAATGTATCCTCTCGAAGGGTATCGTTTCCAAAACTTTGCGTCTATAGCATTTGAATCCGGCGGTAGTATCGCGTACCTTCATGCGGGTGACCCAGCGTACGTATTTGGATGCGCAATAGGACATTAATACACGCGACATCGGCCAGTTAATCACGTTTACGCCGGTGATGTAGCGCGATCCGATGGCCAGGTCGGCCCTGTCGTTCACACATGCATCGTGCAGGCGGATCAGATCGTCGGGATTGTGCGAAAAGTCGGCGTCCATCTCAAAAATATAGTCATAACCCTGCTCCAGCGCCCACTCGAACCCTGCGATATAGGCAGTGCCAAGTCCCTGTTTGCCGCTACGTTCCAGCATGAACAGCCTGTCGGGATATACATCCTGCAGGCGTTTTACAATAGAAGCTGTTCCATCGGGCGAATTGTCGTCAACGATCAGTATATGAAAATCACGCGGCAATGTAAACACCCTGCGGATCATCCGCTCGATGTTCTCTTGCTCGTTATAAGTGGGAATGATGATAACGTTCTTCATTGTTTTCCGTTTCCGCCAAGAAGGCGATCAATTTGATAATCAATAAGTGAATTAATTCGAATTAAATGCCAAATCTACAAAAAATACGCCAAACTGTATCATGCAGCTATTCTGTTACTTTTTTTTCCGAGACTGTGATTTTTTTTGGAATACAGCAATACAGGATTTAGGAAAAGGAATTGTGCAAAAACAATATGCTTAATTATAGTAAAAACTGCATCAATAGTCAATTTATTTCGTAACAATTACAAAGTTCGACTGCGTACTTATATAGAAATGTAAAAAAATCACATTTTTTTTGTGAGTAGTATGCTTATTTCAGTGCATCATAATATTATGAACTCATATCTCATAAACGAAAAGTTAATTATCCAGTATTTTGCCGGGAATGTTAATGACAAAGAATGTCAACTGATTCTTTCATGGCTCAATGAAAGCCATGAAAACGAAAAACTGTTGTTCATCCTGAAGGATATTTATGATGGAATGGCACGGGAACAGTTTTTCAGTGAAGCAGCAACCGATGAAGGTTGGAAACGGTTCCAAAATCAAATTAAAGAATCCCAAAACATTACGGTCTTACCTAAAGTGAAGAAAATACCGGGTTGGGTATATGATCTCAGGAAATATGCAGCTGTATTGCTGGCCGGCATATTGGGCACAACCGTGTTCTTTCTGATATTTCCCCAAAAAAATGATTTTCCGGCGGAGGCGGTTTCAATCTTTGAGATTAAAACCCAAAAAGGAGAACGGACAACGGTTGCCTTGCCCGACGGATCGACTGTCAAATTAAATGCATGCAGTTATCTTGCTTACTACAGTGATTATGAAAACAACCGGAAAGTATTGCTCACAGGCGAAGCTTATTTCGATATACACACTAATCCCGATATTCCATTCACAGTAAGAGCGTCGGGACTGAATATCAAGGCGTATGGCACAAGCTTCAATGTAAAGGCGTATGAGGATGAAGACCTGGTAGAAACAACCCTTGTAAAAGGAATTGTTAACATTGAAACCCATGATGACAGAAATATTGTTATCCTGAAGCCAAACCAGGCAGTAGCGATCCCAAAGTCATTAATCAATACGGGTCGCGAACACGATTATGCAGTGACGGAAATCAAATCGTCGGAACCTGCGGCCACACAAAAGCAGGCCAGGCTGGAAGCCAAACCGGTACTGATAGACGATGTAAAGCCGGAGGTATACACTTCGTGGAAAGACGATAAATGGATCATCAATGCTGAAAACCTGGAGTCATTATCCAAAAAAATTGAGCGGAAATATGATGTAACCGTAGACATCAGGGACGATGCATCCAAGCGATATGCTTTTTCGGGCACATTACGGAATTACCCGTTGGAACAGGTACTGGATATTATCCGGCTCAACGCGCCCATTGAATATTCCGTCAAGGAAAAGACTGTGACCATCAAAGAGGATAAACAATTGAAAAAGAAATATGATAAATTGATTCAACAACCGAATAAAATGAATAAGCCTATGGGACAGTAAAGAGCAGACACAAAAAAAGCCCGGAAACCATACGGCTTCCAGACTGAGAGAAATAAACACGTTAATATACTTTCTGGTCCTGATAAAACTGAAAGTATCCAACATTTTATTATGGTAAATATATATGAAATATTATTCTTATTGTAAACAATCATTAAAAAGGAATCATAAAACATTAAAAGTTATGAAACTCGGCATCCTGTTAAGTATCATTTTTGCATGGAATGTTTCGGCCAGTGTATTTTCGCAAATGGTTCATTTCGAAAGCACTAACCAGGCATCTTCCATCAGGGATGTATTGAAGGTCATTGAAAATCAAACGGAATATACGTTTTTTTACAATGACGCATTTTTGGATTTGAACCGCTCTGTGAAGGTGAGTCAGAGAAATATTGAAGTAGGCGCACTGTTGAACAGTATTTTTAAAGATACCGAACTTACCTATCGCGAGCAGGACAACAAATTTATTGTGATCACGCCCAAAGTTCCGGCACAGGGTTTAACCGTTTCCGGAACCGTTGAGGATGAAGGCGGTACGCCCATGCCTGGTGTGAACGTCCTGATAAAAGGCACACTAAACGGTGTGGTAACCGACGCCGGCGGAAATTATTCCATCACGGTACCGGAAGACAATGCCACGCTGGTGTTTTCGTTTGTGGGATATGCCACGCAGGAAATCGCGATGGAAGGGCGGCGCAGCATCAATGTCGCCCTCAGCGAAGATACCCGCGAAATAGAAGAAGTGGTAGTCATCGGGTACGGTACCGCCCGCAAGGCCGATTTGACCGGTTCAACCTCGTCACTGAGCGGCGACCGCCTGAAAGAACAGGCCAATCCGAACCTTTCCGCACAGTTGCAGGGACAGATGGCTGGTGTACAGGTAATGCGTTCTTCGGGCGACCCGTCCTCATCAGGAACTATCCGTATCCGCGGTGTGACAACCATGGGTACCAGCGACCCGCTGGTCATTATCGATGGGGTTCCGGGCTCTCTTGATGATGTGACTCCCTCGGAAGTACAGGACATACAGGTCTTGAAAGACGCCGCTTCGTCTGCCATCTACGGATCGCGTGCCGCGGCCGGCGTAATTCTCGTCACCACGAGAAGGGCCAGGAACAATGAGTTCAGAATGACCTACAATTTCGAATACGGTATCAACACTGCCACCGCAATGCCGAGGTACGCCAGCGCTACGGACTGGATGACCTTCAAGAACGAGTTGACTTATAACGACGGCGGCAGCAGCCTCTACGGAATATATTCGCAGGATCAGATCGATTCATATGTCTCCGACCACGCGGCAAACCCCGACCTCTACCCGATGACCGACTGGCAGAGCCTTATCATAAAGGACAGGAGCAGCCATGAGCATCACTCTTTCACGCTCTCCGGAGGTACGGAGAAGTTGCTGTCCAGCCTGAGCCTCGACTACTATTCGGGCAGTTCGCTCACTCCGGGCAGGAAGTTCGAACGTATCAACGCCAGGATCAACAACGAATACAGGATCAATGACTGGATCAACGTGAAAGCCGATATGAACGTGCGTTTCAACGATCGCGACATACCTGCCGACAACCCCGTCCGCTGGGCGCAATACTCCCAGCCGCTTACTGCAGCTTTCTGGTCGAACGGACTGGTAGCCGAAGGCCGCGACGGTGAGAACCCCTGGGCAAAGACCTATCTTTCGGGCTGGCAAAAGCAGCGCCGGTTCGGATTCACCGGAAAAGTCGGAATCGACCTCACCCCGTTCAAGGGACTGACGCTCTCCGCCGTTGCTGCACCTACCATGTTCTACTACGAGAACAAGAAATTCACTACGAAGTACAACCTCTACAGGATGAACGGCGATATCTATCCCAACACATCCACGACGAACCTGACCGAAAACCGTGATAGGACCAACACTTTCACGCTTCAGATGTATGCCAACTGGCAGAAGATGATCAACAGACATTCGATAAGTGCGATGGTTGGTTATGAGGATTATTCCAACAAGTATGAAAATGTGGGCGCGTGGCGCGACAACTACACGCTCTCGTCGTATCCATATTTGAATCTCGGCCCCGCCGATCAGCAATACAACAGCGGCAGCGCCGGGCACAACGCTTACCGTTCGGTTTTCGGCCGCTTAATGTATTCGTGGGCGAACCGCTACCTGCTCCAATTTAACATACGTTCCGACGGTTCGTCGCGTTTCGCGAAGGGATACCGCTGGGGTACTTTCCCGTCGGCATCGGTTGGCTGGGTGATTTCGGAAGAACCGTGGACGAAGAACAACGGCGTTTTTGATTACCTGAAGCTGCGTGCGTCGATCGGCCAACTGGGCAACGAGCGCATAGGTTCGGAATTTCCCTACATGGCTGCTATGGAATTTAGCAACGCCTACATTCCGAACAAAACCACCGGTATCGCCGATCCCAACCAGATCGCCTACCAGATGACCTATGCATTCGAAACCATCACCTGGGAAACCACCACTACCTATGGTATCGGGCTTGACGCCGCTTTCTTCAAGAACCGTTTACGCTTCACCGGAGACTGGTACTACAAGAAGACCAACGACATGCTGCTCGTGATGAACTTTCCGAAATATGTGGGATACAACGCGCCCAACCAGAACGCCGGCGTCATGAACACCAAGGGCTGGGACATGGACCTCTCATGGAACGACCGTGTCAGGGATTTCAACTACGGCGCAAGTTTCAACCTCTCCGACTACCGGTCGAGGATGGGCTACCTGGGCGAACTCATGAAGATCGACAACAGCAACATCACCGTGGAAGGATCGTACTTTCAGGAGTGGTATCTCTACAAAAGCCTTGGGGTGATACTGAACGAAGATGCGATGTATGAAAACGGAAATAAGATCCCCGTCATCGGCGGCGAACGTCCGGGCAGTATCCGGTCTGCGGACATCGATGGCGACGGTAAGATCACGGGCGACAAGGACCGTGTACGCAGCGGGAATTCGCTCCCCGAATTGCAGTTTGGCGCCTCATTCTGGGCAAGCTACAAAGGGTTCGACTTCAACCTCTCGTTGCAGGGTATCGGCAAGTGGATGAAGATGGTCAGCACCAATATGGTTCGTCCGCTCGAGTGGGGATGGGCACAGGTTCCCGAAGTTCTTGTGGGTAACCACTGGAGTCCGTACAACACCGATGAGGAAAACGCTAAAATGAGATTCCCGATGGCATCGTGGTCTCGTCAAAGCGAACTCTACGGATCATACGATTTCTGGCTGTACAATGCCGCCTACATGAGGGTCAAGAACGCGACGCTGGGATACACCATCCCGTCGAAGATAACGAAGCGTTTCAAGGTGAACAGCCTTAGATTCTATGTCAGCGCTAACGATCTGCCCGCCATCCGTCTCGGCAGCGGCAGTATCAAAGGATGGGATCCCGAACAGGCTGTCGACGCGGATTATATCACAACCTCCGTCATATTTGGTGTTAACGTATCTTTCTAACAGTTTATATCAATGATCATGAATAAAATAATAATAAAAATCATCACTGTAGTGTCGGTAGTTTTCGTAATGCTATCGTGCGCCGATCTGGATCTGAAACCTCTCTCGGAAGGATCGAGCGGTAACTGGTATAATAGTGACGAGGAGTTTTTAATGTCGCTCAACGACCTTATGAGAAGGGATTTCTTCCCTGTCGATCCGATGCCGATAACTGACGACATGTTTAGCCGGAACAACGAGGAGGAGACCAGAAACGGCAACATGACGTCACAGTCTTCTCAGGCGTCAAATAGATGGCTGACTCAGTATAAGGCTATTTCCCGCGCTCTGAAAATACTGGACAACGCCAGAAACAGCAGGGCGAACATACTTCCGGCCAATCTGAAGCAATATGAAGGCGAGGCGCTGTTTCATCTGGGATTTTCGTATGCCACGCTTGCCACATATTATGGCGACGTCGTTCTCGACACGGTCGGTATGACGCTGGCGGAGGCCTATTCGGCAACCCGTTCGCCCAAGCGTGAAGTTCTCGATTATGCCTATGAGTGTCTCGACGCCGCTGCCGAACTGTTGTCGCCTTCCCATACCACCCAGCTGAGGCCCACGTCGGGAGCCGCTCTGGCATTTAAGGTACGTTTCGCCCTTTTCCATGGCGATTACCAGCTCGCTGTCGAAGCCGCGGAAAAATTGATCAGCGCAGGGACGTACACTTTGGAGTCGAGTTATGGAGAATTGTTCAAGAAACCGTACTCCAACGAGTTGATATGGTTTTTTCAGGGGAACAAAGACCTGCGGGTCGAGAGCAACGACATGTTCAACACGCTTAATAACTATACCACGCGCATTGTGGGTGGAGCCTGCAATCGAGGCCCGTCGATACAGTTAGTATGCGCCTATCTTTGCACGGACGGCTTGCCCATCGACGAATCGCCGCTCTACAATCCCAGGAATTTCTGGGCCAACCGCGATCCGCGCCTGGAATATACCGTTCAGCCTTACATCCTGAAATATGATCCCAATTATGCCGATTATGTCAGGAGGCGGGCCAATGAGGCCGACTATGCTGCGAAAATTGCAGCCGGCCAGGTAAACTATGCCGACAGTACATTGGTGAACTATTATCCGAAGTATTTTATGTACGGATATGAATTTGCTCCCGGCCCCTATAATGCAAAAATCCTGAATCCCTCCACACACGCCATGGTGGCGAATACCGATTCCAAAGCCTCTAATGAACATGGGGCATATAACGGATTCGTTATGAAGAAGTACGTCACCGAAGAGTGGAACGACTATCGCAGCTTGGGTACGAAGGCATACAATACGTTCCCTTATTTGAGATGGGCGGAAATTCTGATGTCGTACGTTGAGGCCAAGAATGAACTGGAACAGTGCACTCAGGAGATACTGGACAATACGATCAACAAAGTGCGCGAACGTGCATACAGCGAATCGGGACTGACTTATCCGCGCGTTATGATGGGTTCGCAGCAGGAACTTCGCACGATTATCCGCATGGAACGTCGCATGGAGTTTCCGTTCGAGGGAATCCGTTATCGTGACCTGCTGCGCTGGAAAATCGCGGAAAAAGTATTCAATACCGCCGAGTATGAACTTGCCCGTTCATGGTCGGGTAATGCCTCCGGGGATGTTGACCTGATCAGTCCTCCCGCCGGACTCGTACCCCATCTGAAGAATTGGGACGACGGCAACTATCCCATCGGCGGAATTCCCCAGATCGACGAAGACGGTCTGCCCGACGTGGCGTATATGGTCAGTCAGGGTATCCAGACCGTGCGCTGGCCGTTCAAGTTCGACAAGGCGAAGAACTATTTATGGCCCATTCCGGCGGACGATATGCTGGTTAATCAGAATTTAACTCAAAATCCGGGCTATTAATTCATCCGTTCTGACAAATAAAAAACAATCTTAACCTGACAGGTTCCCGAGACCTGTCAGGTTTTATTCCTGTGTAATATGAAAAATCAAACACG
>JAISDP010000201.1 GCA_031264715.1 Bacteroidales bacterium | reverse complement strand
GCCGCAATCCCGTTTAGCGTTTCCATTAATTCATTCAAATCCAGAGAAGTTACCAATGTCATGCGGGTTTGTTTAAAATCGGGAAGCCCCTTGAAATAATTGGAGAGATGACGGCGCATTTCGAAGATGCCTACCGGGATTTTCTTGTATTCAATGGACTTTGCCAGATGCATCTTTGCCAGATCTACCTTCTGTGCGATGGTAAGAGGGGGCATCGGTTCGCCTGTCCGCAAATAATGCTTGATTTCGGCGAAAACCCACGGACGGCCATAGGTAGCGCGCCCGATCATGACGCCATCCACCCCGTAGCGGTCAAACATTTCGCGGGCTTTTTCGCCCGAGTCGATGTCGCCGTTACCGATGACCGGAATATGCATGCGCGGGTTGTTTTTCACTGCTCCGATCAGCGTCCAGTCCGCCTCTCCCCTGTAGAGCTGAGCGCGGGTACGGCCGTGGATGGTGATGGCGGCAATGCCCGCATCCTGCAACCGTTCGGCAATATCCACAATATTCTTCGAGTCCTCGTCCCACCCCAAGCGGGTTTTCACGGTAACAGGCAGCTTTACGGCCTGCACAATAGCTTTGGTCATTTCCACCATCAGCGGTACGTTGCACAACATGCCGGCGCCGGCGCCCCGCGTGGCGATCTTGCGCACCGGGCAGCCGAAGTTGATGTCGATCAAGTCGGGGCGGGCTTCCTCGGCAATCACGGCCGCCTGTACCATAGCATCGATCAGATGGCCGTAGAGCTGTATGCCGACGGGACGTTCGCTGTCCTCGATCTCCATCTTCTTGAGGGTCTTGCGGACATCGCGGATCAGCCCGTCGGACGACACGAACTCAGTGTACATCATGTCGGCGCCGAAATGTTTGCATATATAACGGAATGAGGGGTCGGTGACATCCTCCATGGGAGCCAGGAATAAGGGTCTCTCGCCCAAATCGATGGTGCCTATTTGCATTTACCGGATTTGTTTTTGTATTTTTGCAAAAATAACAAAAATAAATCAGTTTCGGGTTTCGGGTTGGGCAAAGCGTGAAAACCCCAACCTCCCAACTCGAAACTCGAAACCCAAAACTCGAAAAGAATGAGAAAAGGTCTTTTAGCAGGCTCACCGCCCTTTACTCAGGCAATCATGCTCGTTTTTACCATGGTTGCCTGTCTCTTGTTGTTCATGTTTATCGGGATACTGCTGGCGCCACCCATATTGGGTATTTCCATCACCGATTTGATGGATTCGCTGAATAACGGCGGAGCAGCGCAGAATCTTCACCTGATGCGTTACATGCAAACATTGCAGGGTGTTAGCCTTTTTATTGTTCCGGCATTTTTTGCAGCATACCTGTTTTCGGGAAATGCTCCCGGTTACCTGGAATTGCGGCAAGCCGCTCCGGCCAAATGGTTCGGCGCCGTGTTGCTGCTGGTGATCATGGCTGTGCCGTGTATCAACCTGATGGCGTCGCTCAACGAAATGATCAGTTTCCCTGAAAGCTTTTCGGGATTGGAACAACGGCTGAAGGCTTACGAAGAAGCTGCCCGGCAAACCACTAAACTGTTCCTGGAAGTGGACAACATCGGCGGTATGCTGTTCAATATTTTTATGATGGCCGTGTTGCCGGCCTTGGGCGAGGAATTGATTTTCAGGGGAGTGTTGCAAAAGATACTGGTACGCTGGGCAGGTAATGTACATGTGGGGATTATCATTGCCGGTTTTATGTTCAGCTTGATGCACATGCAGTTCTACGGACTTTTCCCGCGCTGGCTGCTGGGTGTTATGTTTGGCTACCTGCTGGTATGGAGCGGCACGCTATGGCTACCCATCTTCGCCCATTTTGTTCACAATGGCATGGCTGTGATTTCTTCCTACCTGATTCATAAGGGTATCATCCCCGAGGAAATCGAATTTTTCGGGTCTACATGGGGCGATATTCCTGTAACCATTATAACAGCGGCTATATGTGCCTGGCTGCTGTGGAGAATGTATCGCAACCGGATAAAAAAGATTCCGGTGACGCCGCAGGTTGTAGCAGGGCTTTGTTCAGATACTTAACCAATGAAATTCCAAACATTATCATGTACAAACGCATCACGCTGAAAGTCGGTTCCAATGTATTGACCCTGCCCGACGGCAACCCCAACGAAAAATTAATTGCCGGACTGGTGGAACAGATCGTCGTTTTAAAACGGAAGGGCATCGAGGCGCTTCTGGTCTCGTCGGGAGCGGTAGCTTCGGGACGTAAGGTGATCGGCGAGCCGAGGAACTGTGATGCCGTGTCGTGCCGGCAATTATGGGCGGCTGTAGGGCAGATACGACTGATTCAGTTATATAGCAGGCTGTTTGGCTGTCATGGGATGATCTGTTCGCAGGTGCTGGCTACCAAGGAGGATTTCCGTGACAGGCGGCATTTCCTGAACATGCGCAATTGTCTTGAGACGCTGCTCAAAAACAATGTCGTACCGGTGATCAACGAAAACGACGTAGTGTCGGTTACCGAACTGATGTTCACTGATAATGACGAACTTTCAGGATTGATCACCGACATGATGAACAGCGACGCCCTGATCATCCTGAGCAATATCAACGGCATTTATGACGGCCTTCCTTCCGACCCTGCCTCGCAAGTGATTCCGGTTATCGAACCCGGCAATATGGCCGCTTCCCGGTTCATTGCGCCCGCCAAGTCGAACTTCGGTCGCGGCGGTATGCTCACCAAGTTCTCCATTGCCAAGAAGGTGGCCTTGTCAGGGACGCCTGTACATATAGCCAATGGCGCTACCGAAAATATCCTTCCGAACATCATCGAAGGGAAGAAGGACGTCGTGCAAACGGTTTTTGCCCCGGGACGCAAAGCCACTACATTTAAAAAATGGCTGGCACATTCGGATACGACAGCTAAAGGAGCAGTACACATTAATGCCGGGGCCGCTGCCCGTTTATCCGGTCAGCCTGCTGCAAGCCTGCTGCCGGTGGGTGTAACCCGCGTGGAAGGCGAATTTGTAAAAGGAGATGTGATACAGATTATAGACGACTGTGGAAAAATGATCGGGCTGGGGCGATCAGAGTATAACTCGGATACGGCAAGGAAAAAAGCAGGCGAGCGTCATGCGCGGCCTGTGATACATTATGATTACCTGTATCTGAAGCAGGAACAGGTATCATGAAAGCAGATATTCCCGAGCGAATATTCTCCGTCAATCCAAAAAATATGTAATTTTGGAGCCTTATTAAATTAAAAAATCATCGAAATGACAAAGGGAAAAGTTGTATTGGCGTTCAGTGGCGGTTTGGATACCTCATATTGCGCCAAATATTTGAGTGACGAGAAAGGATTTGACGTATATTCGGTAATTGCCAACACGGGCGGGTTCAGCGCTGCCGAGTTGGCCGAAATAGAACGCAAGGCTTATAACCTTGGCGTTTGTCATCACGAAACTGTTGATGTGACGCAGGAATATTACAACAAATGTATTAAGTACATGATTTTCGGGAATATCCTGAAAAACAACACATATCCGCTTTCGGTAAGTTCCGAGCGTACTTTCCAGGCGATGGCCACGATGGAATATGCCAAAAAAATTGGCGCCAGGTATATTGCCCATGGCAGTACAGGCGCCGGTAACGACCAGGTGCGTTTCGATTTGGTATTCCAGATCATGATGCCCGATGTAGCAGTAATTACGCCCATCCGCGATATGAAACTGTCGCGCGAAGCTGAAATCGAATACCTGAAAAGCAAAGGCGTTGCGGATGACTGGGAAAAGAAAACCTATTCGATCAACAAAGGATTGTGGGGAACCAGCATCGGCGGGCGCGAAACGCTGTCGTCCGACACCTGGCTGCCCGATGAAGCCTACCCAAGCCGGTTGAAGAAAAACGGCGAAGAGTTCCTGGAAATGAAATTCGAGAAAGGCGAGCTTGTAGAAGTCAATTGCGAAAAGCTGACTCCCGTGGAAGCTATCCGCCGGATCGAAGAAATTGCTTCGGCTTATGCCATCGGTCGCGACACACATGTGGGCGATACCATTATCGGTATCAAGGGACGTGTAGGTTTCGAAGCCGCTGCACCGCTGATCCTGATTAAAGCGCACCATCTGCTCGAAAAACACGCGCTCACCAAATGGCAACAATACTGGAAAGAGCAATTAGCCAACTGGTACGGCATGTTGCTGCACGAAGGCCAATACCTCGAACCTGTGATGCGCAACATCGAGAAATTCATGGACGACAGCCAAAAGTACGTGAGCGGAAAAGTAAAAGTAAGACTGCAGCCCTATCGTTTCGAGGTACTGGGCGTTACCTCTGATCATGACCTGATGAACGCCAGGTTTGCCAGGTATGGCGAGGAAAATACCGCTTTCACGGGCGATGATGTAATCGGTTTTACCAGGATACTGTCCAACCAGATGAAAATTTACGGGGCAGTGAATAATGAATGGTAAATTTATCTGCTACAATAATCCTACTGAACGATGCAGTAACCCTACTGCGCGACTTAGTAACCCTACTGCGCGACGCAGTGATATTACCGGATTGCCGGCTGAGGGGAATGGGCGATATATTCTTACTTCTGTCATTATTGTCGTTTTAAAATAAAGTGCAAAAGTATAGGGTGCATTTCGCCCACGCAAGGTCAAAAAGTCGGAAAAATTGGACGATACTTCTCATGGACTTAAAAATTATACGCTATTTTTACCCTGTTTTCCGTAGAGCGGGTTGAAACATCGGGCAGGTAATCGTAATGAGAATTGCGGAAATAAAAACGCTGTTCGGCACTCAGGCGGATTTGACGGGAGAGTTGAAACCCGATATTCAGGCGTATCATTCCGAGCAGCGTATTCCCTTTGTTTCCCTGTGCATTTGCATAGTCGGGATTCGTACTTTCGGGCAAACC
>JAISDP010000016.1 GCA_031264715.1 Bacteroidales bacterium | reverse complement strand
ATTGTAGCGTCTATGTTGCCGGTAATCATCAATCCGGCTGCGATGACGGCGAGGTATAAACCGGAATTTTGAATTTTGAATTCATTCAATAATATGATCAACTGTTTCATATTTACTGTCTTAAAAATCATAACCCTATATACGAGCAAAGAGAGAAAAGGTTTCAGTTCTTCCTAAAAAAATAATCAAGAACCTTTTTTCGGTTTTTAGACCCTGTCAGCAGCTTCGCAGGGTGACAGGTCAGTGCACTGCGCCGACCTGACAAGATCGCCAGACTTATTTTGATGTTATACGCATTGATTCTATTGCTATGAATGCCCTGACGGGCAAATACGCATGAAATGGTTCGACCGTTCAGCATATTATTATTGAGTATACCGCTGTCAGGGTCAAGATCACTGACAGCGGTAACCTTCCCGGTCAAAGGGTGGGAGGGTACATTGTTATGAATCCGGGATAGGTCACGCAGTTTACCGGCGGTCGCCTGCTGAATGCCCCGCGCGAGGTTATATATGATGCAGCATGTACCGTGGTGTGATCCCACACCACATGTGGTTTGACCTCCACACCACAAGTGGTTTGACCTCCGCACCGCATGTGGTGCGGAGGCACGCCAATGCTTGGTGTGATGGCATACCAGTACTTGGTGCGACTGTCTTCCGCCTCGGATGGTTTAGGTATAGTTTGTAATTGATCTTCTGCGAACTGCAGCACGAGTTCCCTGACCAATTCCGGCGCTGTGAACCTCGTCGGTTGCCGGCCTGCAACTATTGCGTATAATACTCCAGTTCCAATGCCGTTTGGTTATACATGTTGATATATTCCAGATGATTGATCTTTGCGGAAACTGCGTTGTTTACTTTCGTGAAAGCCTCTGCATAATCGGTAACGCGCCCTGTCGAGAAATCCTTTTCGACTTCTTCCAGCGCCAATTGGGCTTCGACCAGCAGGTTTTCCTTGCTAAAACTGACTTGCACAAAATACTCGTTCAACAGCGACTGGAGCGTTTCAACATGTTGCCGACCGGCAAACCGGCGGTATTCCGTTTCGTTGGCTTTTACTTTTACATCTATTTCCGCTTGCCTGATGCGTGCCCGCTGCGGTTGCGCCCACAACGGAACCGACAGGCCTACCATCCATCCCTGGTAATCGTTCATCCCTTCGATATGCTGGTAAATGTACCCGGCATGAACGGCAGGATAGAGTTTGCTTTTTTCAAGTTCCACCGCCGATTTCACTTCCTGTAGCTGCGCTTCGTCTATTGCCTGATGCTTCACAGGGTCGAACCGTTCGTTGATGGCTTTTTCCGGGTGTATCCGGTACAGTTCCAATTCCGTCCGGCCTGTTTCGATTTTTCCATCCGGGAGGTACAACAGTTGACGAAGCCGTGTTTCGGCACGTTTCAGTTCTTCTTCGGCAATATACATACGGCTCTGGTAGGAAGCGTAGCGCACCCCGGCCGAAACCCTCGCCAGCTCCGTAATGCTGTCGGCAGCCATGTGTATTTCGGCCGTGCTGATCAGCGCTTCGAAATAGTGGTCGTGTTCCTGCATCAGTTGCAGCCGCCGGCGGTAAAATACGACGTCGAACCAGGCGGCTTTTACCTGCCACACAAGTTCGTCAAGCGTCAAAGCGCGTTCGGCCCGGCGTGCCGCTGTTACGGTGCGGTAGTGCTGCGCCCGCCGAAAATGCTCGGGTATGGCGCCAAAATCCTGGGTTACCGACCAGAGACGGTCATTACCGGCGGCAGCGCTGCGTTGCCAGTATTTCACCCGGATGGGCGCGAGTTCAACGGATTGACGCTGCATCAGCATATCTTTCTGTTCTTCCAGAACGGCATTGCGCGCCGCCGGATGATGGGCCAATGCGATGGCAACAGCCTCGTCCATGTTCATGCGCACCGGTTGTTGCGCAACCGACGGATACGGGACGAATGACAGGACGATGAATATAAAACAAATTCTATACATACTTCAATAAGCATCAAAAAGGTTTTTCCTTAACGGGATTTGCCCTTCGCACGCAATCACTGTTCCCGGCTTTTCCATTAAAAATGACGCATCTCAAAACAGCAAACAGAAGCTTGTCCCTTCACTCACTACTGTTTGCGCCTGTATGTTCCCGTGATGCAGCATCATGATTTGCTTGCAGAGGCTCAGTCCGATACCGTTGCCGTTCTTCCGCGTGCTGAAAAACGGGATGAATATTTTGTCCATCACCTCGTCGGGAATACCCGCGCCATTGTCGGTTACCCTGATGACAGGACGCTTGTTGACATTCAGTGCGGCCGACAGGATAATATGCGGTTCGGGCTTTTCTTTCACTGCTTCGATGGAATTAAGGATCAAGTTGATGAGCACCTGTTCGATGAGCGACGAATCCGCTTCAATGTCCATCAGCGGGTCTTTCAGGATCACTTCGAGGTCGATGTTCTTTTGCGTCAGCGAAGGCAGCATCAGTTGCGAGATATGCTCGAACAGGCTGCTGACCTGCACTCTGGAGATGTTGAGTTCCGTGATCCTGCTCAGGTTGCGGTAAGTTTCGGCAAAACTGAGCAAACCCTGGCTCCGCCGCATGATGGTGTCGATACCCAGTTCGATGTCTTCCACAACGCTTTCGGTACGAATGCTTTTGTCCCTGATTTTGGCCAACAGGTTTTTGAGCGTCCCGGCCAGGGATGAAATAGGCGCCACGGAATTCATGATTTCATGGGTCATCACGTTGAGCAGCCGTTGCCAGGCTTTCGATTCGGCTTCATCCAGCGCTTCGTTCACATTCTGGAAAGCCAGCAGCCGGTATTGTATTTCCTGCATGGTGAACGTCCCCGCGGCTACCAGCACTTTGCTCTGTCCGTTATCCCTCGTTATCGGGATGACCGTGCTCCGCTCATTGCCCAACGATTGCAGGTGCTCGAATAATGGTTCGTTCCGCCGGCGCAGTGCGTGGAAATTTTTAATGATGGGGATGCCCAGCAGGTTCTTGAGCGATTGGTTCATCCACAGCACTTCTCCCGAATCGAGCCTGTATGAAAGGATTCCGGTATCCACCAGTTCAATGATTTTTTGCAGGTACTGGTACTGCATTTCCTTTTCGCGGTTCACAGCAGTGATGGTGTCGCAAATTTCGTTCATGCCTTCGCGCATCTGCCGGAGATATGCCGCGCCATTCCGGGTATCGAACCGCCGGGAAAAATCGCGGTAACGCACCGTTTCCACCAGTTGCCGAAATTCCAGCCATAACCGCCTGTTGAGGGTTACCAGGCGGTGGCACTGGTACAGGACCAAAAGTATCAACAGCAGGCCATACCACCACTCAATGCTGATGCAACAGGCCAACCCGCAAAGAACCGCCACCAAAAGCAGGACTTGGAGCATTAACCGGCTCGAAAAACTAAAGTTTAGGTTCAAGGTTTAAAATTTCATTCTCTATTAAATATCGTATTTATTCAACCGGCGGTAAAGGGCTGTACGCGTCAAGCCCAATTCTTTGGCGGCTTTACTGATATTGCCGTTATGCTTGTCGATCACGTGGAGGATGGTATTCTTCTCCATTTCGCTCAGGTTTGAGTTTGCGTGCGTTTGCTGCGATTCGCCCGTTGACGATTCAATGGGCGAAAAAATCAGGTCCTGAGCCTGCAACTCTGTGGAATCGGCCATGATCACAGCCCGTTCGACGATGTACTGCAATTCGCGCACATTGCCGGGGAAGCTGTACATTTGCAGCTTGTTCAGCGCCGCCGGCGACATGGTAACTCCTTTCTTGAGATATTTGTCGGCATAGATGCGCGTGAAATGGTTGGCAAGCGCCACAATATCGTTACCTCTCCGGCTCAATGCGGGCATCATGATTTCCACCGTGTTGATGCGGTAGATCAAGTCCTTGCGGAAACGCTGCTCGTCGGCTAATTCGTTGATCGGTACGTTGGTGGCGCAAATGAGCCGGATATCGACGGGGATAGCTTCGTTGGAACCTACGCGGCTGATGATGCGGTTTTGCAGTACCGTCAACAGTTTGGCCTGCTGCACGAGCGATATGTTCCCGATTTCGTCTAAGAACAGCGTGCCGCCCTGCGCTGCTTCGAAACGGCCTGCACGTCCTTCGCGCGCATCGGTGAAGGCGCCTTTGGTGTGACCAAACAGCTCGCTCTCGAACAGGCTGTCGGTAAGCGCGCCTACGTCTACTTTCACAAAAGGCTTGTCCCTGCGCAACGACCGTTCGTGGATCGCTTTAGCCACCAAGTCCTTTCCCGTTCCGTTTTCGCCTAATATCAATACATTGGCGTCGGTCGGCGCGATTTTTCCGATTTTATGGAAAATATCCTGCATCACAGGCGATTCGCCAATAATCCCGGGAGCGGACACCCTGTTCTTTTCCCCGGCGACCGGTTTTTTGCCGGTTTTCTGCGGCAGCGCATCCGCAATGGTTTCGAGCAGCTTGTCGTTATGCCAGGGCTTAACGATGAAGTCGGCAGCTCCTTCTTTCAATGCGCGTACCGCAAGGTCGATATGTCCGTATGCGGTAATCATGATCACTGCCGTGGCCGGCGACCATTCCTTTACCTGCCGCAGCCAGTAAAGCCCTTCGTTGCCGGTGTTGAGCGCGCTGTTGAAGTTCATATCGAGCAGCAGTACATCAAAGGAATTGCCTGTGACCAGCCGGCGGATATTTTCGGGACTGGAATTGGTAACTATATTTTTGGCTTCGGGTTTCAACAGCAGCCGCGCCGCTGTCAGGACATCGGTGTCGTCATCGATCACGAGAATATTGGCTTGACGAAGATTCATATTACAATTGATTATCGAATATTGACCGCAAAATTATATGCAATTAGATAATGACCTTTTTACTTTTAATGGTCATACAGTTGGTTGCCTTGATAATGATTTTGTGCTGGTGAAGAAAATTTTGCCTTTCGCCCTGTTTGATCAGGTGATGGTAAAAATCGGCTTTATTTTTTTGTGGGAATGAAATAACAGCATGAACTTTTCGATCCGGATGAATGAAATGACTGGTTCTGAATATTTTTACGGTTTCTATGATTTGTGATTTGGCTTTTTCGAAATACCTTGAGATATTTTTAGGCTTACAATCTTTGATTTCAACAAACAGTATCCATGACTCAAAACTGACATTTGAAGGGTAGACTATGCCTTCGCAATGCGGGATTGCCTTCTTCGATTCATCTAAAAAACAATTATCTTCAAAAACAGTTGTGGTGATTTGATGTTTTGCGTCATTTATCAATTTCAATGAATCAATGTCTTCAGGCTTGCTGTCGCAGACCTCAACACCTCTTTCAAATTTTGTCTTTTCGGAATAATCAACAATATGAATCTCGCAATGGCTGGTGTCGAAATGTTTGACTTTACCCTTCAATTCCGAAGTCAATTTAATCTTCATAAAAATTAAGCATGTGATAGTATTCATCCGTTAACTCGGTCATATTCAGGTCAAAATAATTTTCCGAAACAATATTGTCCTCATCCTGGATGGAACGTATTTTGCCATCCTCTATTTCCCATACGGACACAAGCTGCGGATCAATCCACGACTCCCGGCTCAAAATCCTCTCATCAGCAGGCGCCGCGTCCTTTACCAGATAACCCATCATGCAGTTGTTCAGGGCATAGAGGATATAAGGACTGTGAGTCGTCATTGTCAGGCGGTGGTTGTATTTTGACGAATTACACATCCGTATCATATAATAAACCAGGTCGCGCTGTGTGATCGGGAACAGGTTTTGCTCGGGTTCTTCAACGATAAACTGTGAATAATTATAGTTTTTTAAAACAATGATGTCAAAAAGCGTGGATAAATCGTCGGTGTTCATGACGGGAGTTGCCGACTTTTGCAGCAACTCATTATATTTTGCCACCAATTCGTCGCGTTCGGTAACCGACATGGGTCGCGATTCATTGTAAATGCCGCGCGCAATGTAGTCGAATAAAGTAATCAGCGGTACCACGGACTGGAGTCCGCTTGATGCTGCCTGTAATGTCAATTCTTTACCATTTGCGAGCTGTAGCCTGTCTATATCGTCGCCTCCATAATAATACCGGACACCAAGGTTTAGAACATCCAATTGCTGATTTGACGTATATTTCCGTTTGGCATTGTACCAATTTTGAATCAAATCCTGGATGAAATCATGATCTCCAATGTATTGATGCAAGTTGTATATGGATGATACAAAATTACGTTCGGAAGGGATATAAACGACCTTGCTGTTGTACCTTTGCCGGGTTTCTTTGATCCCCAGGCGAAAAGAACCGTCGGTCAACACCGTCTCTGAATGGCTGATGCACAAATCGCAGTTGAGGGAAAACTCTATTTTTTCGCCATTAAAGTATAATTCGGTATCATCGGAAAAGTATCCATTTGTTAAACGATAGTAGTTCTTTAATGTATCTATGTAGTGAAGTAATTTTACATCATTGCCGTTTTCGAACCCCGGCTTTATTCCTCCATCTCTTGCAAATTTTTTATCGAGCCAGCTGCAGAAGCTGATCAGTTTTGCAATAGCGCTTTTCCCGCTGCTTTGCGGCCCTGTGATTACATTGATTTTGTTCATGTTCAATGTAACATCTTTGATGGGACCAAGATTTTTAATGGTGATGGCGCTCATTTCTTTATATTTTTCAATCGCGGACAGGCAAAGTTATATGATTCTTCTTTACATGATGTACTTCTTCACAAAATATTTCACCGGGAAGTAAATGGTTAAGAAGCTAACGCCGGCCACTGCGACCAGTATCATTACAAAATCCCGCCAGCGCATGGCAACGGGATACGAGTCGATGATGTAGGTACCGTCGCCGGTTACCTTGAAGAACCCGGACTCTATTTGCAGCTGGCAGACAAGCGCCCCGAGCAGCAACCCGGCAAACGCCCCTGCCAGTACGATCATCCAGCCCTGCGTGATGAAGATGCGGCCGAGCATCTGCTTGTCGGCGCCCATGCTTTGAAGGATGAACATATCGCTCTTCTTTTCGATCATCAGCATCGAAAGCGAGCCTACCACGTTGAACGAGGCGATGAGCAACACAAACGTGAGGATCATGAACCCCATGAACTTTTCGGACTTTAATATCTTATACGCAAATTCCTTTTGCTGGTAAGTGTTTTTCACGTCAAAGCCTTCGCCGAAAATCGCAGCAACGCGTTTTTGTACTTTTGCCTCGTCGGCGCCGGGTTTCAGCTTTATTTCGATGGCCCCGGTGATGGAACCGTTTTCGAGCAAATCGCGGGCAAATTCGATGGGAACCAGGATGTACTGGGAATTGATCTCTTCGTCGATGTCGAATTTCCCGGAAGGGAATATCAGTTTCTGATTTAACGCTTTTTCAGGATTCAATGATACGTTCGGGGTGTTGCGAACGGCGTAGAAACGCAGGGGCGCAATAAAGTTCAATCCCACACGCAGCTTATATGACATGGCCAATCCCACCACGGCCTGTGGCGTATGATTCTCCCAAAGGAGAAAATGGCCTTCGTGCATCATGGTATCGATACCGGTAACGCGCCGGTATTGTTCGTCGACGCCTTTCAAGACGGCTATTTCCTGTTGTTCGCCGTATTCCGCCATCACATTTTCCTCAATGGTTTGCGCGAAGGCGAACACGTCGGGATCGGCCTCCAGTTGTTGCAGCTTCACGGAATCGGCTGTAAAATTTTTACCGGCCGTCACCGTCACCTTCAAATCGGGGTCGAAGGCGCTGTACAGTTTCCGGGTAAGGTCTTCGAACCCGTTGAACACCGACATCACAATTACCAGCGCAAGGGCGCCCACAGCCACGCCCACCACCGACACCATCGAAATGACATTGACCGCGTTGTGCGATTTCTTGGCAAACAGGTAACGGCGCGCTACCAGAAATGGAAAATTCATTGGTTTGATGTCTTGATTAGATGCACAAATGTATGGATTTTCTTCGTAACGGCAACATCAACCCGAACTGTATTATATTTCATGCGTATTTTGCCCGTTTACACGGAATGGAAAATAGCTGCAACAAAAACGGGCGAACGTATCTGCGCTCGCCCGTAAAGGAAAAATCATCGGGAAAAATCCCGCGGTACTAATATTCAATGGTTACATCTATCTGTTCCTCCCCGTCCGTATAATATTCCGTTATTTTAATGGCTGTGGGGTAATTATCCGAATTGTAGGTATATTCGTATTTCTCAAGTACGTTGTTGCGCTGCAATTCGGTGATGTTATTGACAAAAAACCAGGGATTGTTTATCCCGCCGATGTCCAGAATATCCCATAGAATCCATGCGGGTGTCTTGATGTTGCTGAAGATACCTTTTTTGTCATCGTATTTCATGGTTCTGGTATTTGCCGGGTCATTTTTATATCTCCATGTCGTTTCCGTGATGTTCCCGCTCGAATCGTAGGTATAATTTCTTAGATCATCAACATCAAAGATACAATTGACGATGTGGCCGTTTTCCACTGTATAATAATATTCTTTCGGTTCTCTTGCAGTCCCCTCATAAAACCCAATTCTTTCAATTTCAACGACATTACCTGTTTCTTCTGCGGTATACAGCGTGTATGAGTCATCATCGTCACTATAAGATACCTGTATTTCGTATTGGCCATTGGCAGGATAGTTTATTGTGAAGACGGTCTCACTTCCTCCAACACGATTAACAGAGGTGGAATTCACCAGCCTGTTCTGGCTGTCGTACGCAAATGTGGTATTCCACTGGTTGCCCTCATATGTCCCGTACATTTTCTTGGGCAGATAGACCGATGCATCCGGATTGTCGTCATCATTATCTTTACTGTCGTCATCATTATCTTTACTGCATGAAAACAATCCGACCGAAAGGATCAGGATACTTAAAAATACAAAACCGAGCTTCTTCATTTTTTTAATGATTTTATATGTATGATGTAGACTAATATTCAATGGTTACATCTATCAATTCCTCCCTGTCGCCATCATATTCCGTTATTTTAATGGCTGTGGGGTAATTATCCGAATTGTAGGTATATTCGTATTTCACATCAAGTACGCCGTTGTCCTTCAATTCGGTGATGTTATTGACAAAAAACCAGGGATCGTCTATCTGGTCGATGTCCAAAATACTCCAAAGAATCCATGCGGGCGTTTTGATGTTGCTAAAGATACCTTTTTTGTCATCGTATTTCATGGTCGTGACATCTGCCGGGTGATCTCTATATATCCATGAGCTTTCCGTGATGTTCCCGTTCGAATCGCAGGTATAATTTATTATACCATCATCAGAGATACGATTGACGATGCGGCCGTCTTCTACTGTATAATAATATTCTTCCGGCTCTTCTGCAATCCCGTTATAACGATCCGTTTTTTCAACTTCAACGATATTACCTGTTTCTTTTGCGGTATACATACGATGCCAGTCATTGCTACCGCTGGATATTTTTATTTCGTATTGGCCATTTGCCGGATAACTTATTGTGAGGACGGTTTCGCTTCCTCCATCACGATTAACAGCCGTGGATCTCACCAGCCTGTTTTGGCTGTCATATGCAAACGTGGCATTCCACTGGTCGCCAATATATGTCCCGTACATTTTCTTGGGCAGATAGACCGATGCATCCGGATTGTCGTCATCATTATCTTTACTGCATGAAAACAACCCGACCGAAAGGATCAGGATACTTAAAAATACAAAACTGAGCTTCTTCATTTTATAATGATTTTATATGTATGATATTAATTAATGATATAGCTGTATACGTTGTGAGCAGGATTAAGTTACATTATATTTTTCCGGATGCATCTTTTAACGCCGGAAGGCATCCAAACAGACTTGCACAGTTGGTGCAACAAAAACGGGGCTGTCTCAAAAGTGTTTTAGCACACAGATAACACAGATTGAATGGATCAACACAGATGATAATCGATGATCATCTATTGATTATTGGAATACATTTTATTATTTATCTGCGAAAATCTGTCTCATCTGTGTCATCTGCGTGGTTGTTTTGTTATTAAAATAAGGTGAAAATAAGGTTGCTGCGACGCGCTTCCTTGCAACTGTGCGACGCGCTTTTCAATGCTCTCATACACTCTTTTTGGTATGCGGCCAAGTTCTTTGTTTATAATTCAGCGTACTACCTTTTTAACAATTCATTGACCTGTTTTTCAAGATTTGGAAGATAATTGCAGATAATCAGCCATAAAACATCTTCTGAAACACTGTCGTATCCGTGACTAATACGGTTTCGCGTATCAACGATTTTACGCGAGGCATCAATTGGAAAATCCGGCACAACCTTTAAGATCCTGTTCATTGCCTCGCCTATAATTTCTATGTTTCGCTCTACTGCCTTGCGGGTTTTCAGGTCTTTTTGAAATTCAAAAAAGTGGCGCCGTTCAGGCAAAAACAACCATATTTCACTTATTGCCTGTGAAATGTCCTGTAAATATATCTTTATCCCTTCGTTATTTTGCATAAATCAATTGTTTGGTATTATCAATTTCCTTTCGTAAATACGGATTTCTAATTGCCCTTTCTTCGAGCAAATCAACAGGACGTTGAAGCATGTCTTGCAACGCAAATTTTAAATCAAAATATTTACCGGCATAATCAAGCGGGTTATTGCTGTCAATGTCCACTACCAAATCAATGTCGCTTTGTTCGTTAAACCTGTCGGTAAGCGCCGAGCCGAATATATACAAGCGGTTGACACTGTACTTTTGGCACAGCGCTATGATTTGAGGCAATAAAACATTGATAGATGTCATAATATCACAACTTTTTACGGCTGCAAAGTTACAAAAGGTTTTTCATATACAAAAATCCGGATTGGCAGGGGATTCCAACCCTGTCAGCAGCTTCGCAGCCTGACAGGTTGTCGACCGTAACGTGCGGTACACGACCTGACAGGGTCAATAATATTCAACGGTTACATCTATCTGTTCCTCCCTGTCGCCATAATATCCCGTTATTTTAATGGCTGTGGGGTAATTATCCGAATTGTAGGTATATTCGTATGTCTCATCAAGCTCGCCGTTGTCCTTCAATTCGGTGATGTTATTGACAAAAAACAGGGGATGGTTTATCTGGTCAATGTCCAGAATATCCCAGAGAATCCATACGGGCGTTTTGATGTTGCTGAAGATACCTTTTTTGTCATCGTATTTCATGGTTTGGGTACCTTGTAATGATGACCTTTGAGAGGTCCATGTCATTTCCGTGATGTTCCCACTCGAATCGTAGGTATAACTTTCCATTTCACCAGTATAGATCCAATTGACGATGCGTCCGTTTTCCACTGTATAATAATATTCTTCCGGGTCTCCTGTACGCCCATTATAATACTCAATTTCTTTAATTTCAACGATATTACCTGTTTCTTCTGCGGTATACAGCGTGTATGAGTCATCGCCACTATGGGATACTTTTATTTCGTATTGACCATTTGCCGGATAACTTACCGTGAGGGTGGTTTGTTTGTTTTCAACAGTGGAACTCACCAGCCTGTTCTGGCTGTCGTACGCAAACGTGGCATTCCACTGGTTGCCCTTATGTGTCCCGTACATTCTCTTGGGCAGATAGACCGATGCATCCGGATTGTCGTCATCATTATCTTTACTGCATGAAAACAACCCGACCGAAAGGATCAGGATACTTAAAAATACAAAACCGAGCTTCTTCATTTTTTAATGATTTTATATGTATGATGTAGCTGTATACGTTGTAAGCAGGATTAAGTTACATTATATTTTTCCGGATGCATCTTTTAACGCCGGAAGGCATCCAAAACAGACTTGTACAGTTGGTGCAACAAAAACGGGGCTGTCTCAAAAGTGTTTTAGCACACAGATAACACAGATTGAATGGATCAACACAGATTATAATCGATGATCATCTATTGATGATTGGAATACATTTTATTATTTATCTGCGAAAATCTGTCTCATCTGTGTCATCTGCGTGCTTTTGAGACTGCAATAACAGCGATTATATAAAAAAATAATGATTACCTTCACCGCCTGAAAGGTGAATGTGAAATGATGATGATGATATATAAAGCATCTCAAACACGGGGAAGCCTTCCCCCAACAAGGGGAGACATTCCCCCAACAAG
Organism: Bacteroidales bacterium; assembly: GCA_031264715.1. Lineage (GTDB taxonomy): Bacteria > Bacteroidota > Bacteroidia > Bacteroidales > UBA4181 > JAIRLS01. The sequence continues at coordinate 6,579 of JAISDP010000016.1, read as the reverse complement.
GGGAAGTGTTCCCCCAACAAGGGGAAGTGTTCCCCCAACATGGGGAAGTGTTCCCCCAGCAAGGGGAAGTGTTCCCCCAACAAGGGGAAGCGTTCCCCCAACAAGGGGAAGCGTTCCCCCAACATGGGGAAGTGTTCCCCCAACAAGGGGAAGTGTTCCCCCAACAAGGGGAAGTGTTCCCCCAACAAGGGGAAGTGTTCCCCCAACATGGGGAAGTGTTCCCCCAACATGGGGAAGTGTTCCCCCAACATGGGGAAGTGTTCCCCCAACATGGGGAAGTGTTCCCCCAACAAGGGGAAGCGTTCCCCCGACACGGGGAAGCCTTCCCCCGACACGGGGAGACATTCCCCGCGTTAAATACAGCGATATTACTTTACTCAGGTTATATAATCATGCAGTATCCGGGGCGGGACATGCACGGTTTACAGATACGCCCGATGTTAAACCGAAAAGATTAATATACTATGCCAAAAAAATCTTATGCCGAGCAAATCGTTAATGCACAGGTGATGATATCCGGTTTGGAGAAAAATCTTGGAGCGCTGTCGCGACGCGGAATCACGAATGAGTTTGTGAACAAACTGTCTGCGGATGTGTCCGAAGCCGTAACGCTCAACAACGAACAGGAAAAGTGCAAAGCCGATTTGAAGGCAAAAACGGGTCAGTTGCAGACAAAACTGACAGTGGTACTGAAAACTCTTTCCGAAGCAAAGAAAATCGTGAAACTCGATATTCCCAAAGCGAAGTGGAAAGAGTTCGGCATCTCCGACAAAATTTGATGGAGATTTGCCGCAATGAACAGAAAAGAGTTCCGGAATAGCAGACATACCCGGAACTTTTCGTTTTTGACGCATGTCAAAATCATATAAATCACAAAAATCACGGTTCAGACAATTTCAACCGCATATAATAAGGGAATAGGGTGAAACGGGCGGGGGTAATTGCCGGCGCTGCTGAGGTTGTTTTGTTAGAAAAAATAAGGTGGAAATGAGGTTAATGTCCACAACTTCTGTGGTTATGCCTTTTCCGTAAACATCCTGCCGGTTTTCCCAAACCGCCTGTCCTTTTTCGTCATACATCCGTGAGTTTTCTTTTCGTATTATATTCCTCCGAATGTGACTCCCAGTATATCGGGGAAAATATCCATCTGTTCCGGATAGAGGATCATGCTGCTGGTATGGCCGAAATAGCGGGTCACCACGCGGGGCATCACTGCCAGCCTCCTGCTGTATGATACCGTATTCTGGCGCGCCGAGATAACCACCAGCAAGTCATTTCCGTTCAACTCGCCGGCTAAGGCTTTCATATCGGGAAGACTGGACAGTACGCGGAAGTATTTTTCCGGGAAAGACGCTACTTTCTTCATGCGCATGATCCCTTTCAAAGTATTCTTATCGGTGATAAAGAGCAGTTCGCCGGAGTTATGCCGGTGCAGCGTAAGCAACAGGTGCATCCATGCCTGGAAGCCCACTTCGTGATCGGCATTGCGCGGTACCAGCACATATATTTTGCGGAATTTCGGGATTTTGGCCGTAAGGTTCACCACCAGGATCATTTGCGGGCAATTCTCAAGCAGTTTATCGATAATGGTCCCGAAAAAGTATCGGGCAGTGTTCGACTTTCCGCTCCAGCCCAGCACAATGTGTGTGACCTGTATTTCCAGGGCAGCGCGCATGATTCCTTCGGAAATGTTACTGTCCACGCGCATGGCCGGTTGGTAGTGTATTTTGGCAGCGCTGGCCTGGTTGAAAAAGTAGCCGGCGATTGATTTGTCTTTCAGGATGGAATGTTCCAGTTGCTGGGGCGTGGTTGCGATCGTCAGGGGCGATATGCTGGGGTTATTGTGCGGCTGGTGGATCAGGACGGCGAAATTAAAGAGCGGCAGGGCTGTTTCGGGGTTGGAAACAGGTACAAGTATGCGGTCGGGCTTATGTTCCTGCACATCCTGTTCCTTTTGCTGCAGGGCGACCATACGTCCCGCATAATCGGTGACAAACGTACTTACCAGGCAGGTAAACAGGATGATCAGCACCGCGGCATTGATGATGTTTTCGCTGAAAATACCTATCTGGTAGCCTACAATCACTACAGCAATAGTGGCCGCCGCATGTGAGCTGCTCAGTCCGAAAAGCAGCAGCCGTTCGGCCTTCGTATAGCGGTAGAGCAGCTGCGTAGCAAATGCTGCAAGGTATTTGCTGGAAAGAGCAACAGCAATCAGCGCCGCTGCAAGGATCAGCGTATCAAATCCCTTGAAAAACGCCCTGACATCCACCAGCATCCCGATATAGATAAGGAAAAACGGGATGAAAAAGGAATTGCCGATAAATGCAGTCCTGTTCATCAGTGTGGACTGGTGCGGTATGACGCGGTTGAGTACCAGCCCGCACATGAATGCCCCCACAATAGGCTCAATACCGGCTAATTCGGCCAGGAAGCCCGATGAGAACAGCGAACTCAGGATAAAAATGTACTGTGCGGAATCGTCACTCTGGAAATATGCAAAATACCAGCGGCAAATTTTCGGAAAGCCCCAAAACATCACGAACATAAATACGGTCAGCGACAGGATGGTTTTCATCCAGAAAAAGACATCCAGCGATCCCGAATGTGACGTGGTGATGATGGTAAGGAACAGGAGCACGGCCATGTCGGTGATGATGGTGCCCCCGATGCTCACTACCACCGGCTCGGCTTTTGTGATGTTCAACCTGCCGGCAATAGGGTAGGAAACCAGCGTGTGTGTGGAAAACATGCAGGCCAGCAACAGCGAAGCGGTTATATTGAAGTTGAAAACGAAGTGAGTCAGCAGGAACCCGGATACAAAAGGAATGATGAACGTGAAAACGCCGAACCACACGCTTTTGAACTTGTTCTTGCGGAAGCTGAACATGTCTATTTCGAGCGTCATCAGGAACATCAGGTATAGCAAACCTGCGGTGGACAATAATTCCAGCCCCGACTTTTCGCCAATCAGGTGAAATCCTTTTGGCCCGATCAGGATCCCCGACAGGATCAGCCCGAAAATGGAAGGCATGCCGATCCTCTTGCAGGCAGGCGGAACTACCAGCATGATGAACAGGCAAAGAGCCAGCACGATAACCGGATTTTCAATCGGGAAATGCATATGAAACCTCCCATTTTCATCCTCCCCCGGCTTAACGCAGTGAAGCAGGCCACGGGAGGGGAGGATATGCTGCCCGCGGCAACAGGGCTAACACGCCTCCAGATGGATTAAACTATGGTTAATATTTTGATAATGATTATAAATCAAGATACTGCCTATTTTTGCAGGAACATGTCCGAAACAGGTAATATCCCGGGGAACGCATTGTGCGGCCAATATTCTAAAGGCCAAATATAATGAAAATCCGGATGCGGTATGATACTCCCCGCACAAATTCTTGAAAAAACAATACGGTTTCTTTGGAAAGCTGCTTGACATCAGTCGCTTGTAAATTGCGTCATCGAAAGCATCGCCATTGTTTCCCCATACGAGCAAGTCCATATCATCGGCGCTTTTCTTCACGGACGCCAGGAAAGCGGCTACCTGACCATCAACAGACCCGTTGCCGGAAGGCGCGTTGAAAAAACGGACGCCGGTAATTCTTATCCGGGGATGATTTTTGACGGGTCGACCGCTCAGCATAAAGAAGGCAGAGCCTTCGCCCGAAGCGGCGCCTTTTGTTTGGCCGGTATAAAGCTGATCGCTTCCGGCAAGTCCGTCTTTCCAGAATCCGAGGCGGCGCATGATTTCAAACCCGGTATCGGTGGTTTCGTCGAAACAGCCGGCCAGCACACGGGCTGCGCCGTCATTCACCTGCATCATGGCGTCGAGCAGGGCGCTTTCGAACGAAAAGCCGCGATGCACATAAGTATTGTTATATCCGTGGTTGCCGAGCATCAAGGCAATCTGTGCGCCTACCGTATTAAAGGTCGACAGGATGAAGGGCGTCGGGTTCAGTTGCTGTTCGTTGCTGATGAGCGCATCCAGGAACTTCTCGGTGTCGGACAGGCACCCCAGCCCGGTAGCTGTTATAATGGCGTCCGGCTGCGCTCCTGCCCGATCGACACAACGCAATGCCGCAGCAACGCCCATCTTTACGATCCGGCTCATTCGTCGTCTCAGCGCAGCGTCGGCAATGCAGGTTTTGTAGTCAGGCTCCATGCACGCCCACCTGTTCCCCTCCAAAATGCGGACTGACGGAAACATGTCATTGTGTGCGAACGTGTCTTGCGGACTGATGCAGGCTGCGGATAGAATGTACATTCCAGCTGTGTGGTCTTTGTCCCCTGTTGTTGACCCGTGTGTTTTTTAATCGTCTTCGCCTGCATCCGAGCTGGCCACATAGCCTTTCATGATACCGCGCCTGGAGTTGCGCACAAAATCGATGATCCTGTCACGCTCCTCGCTTTGGGAATAATGCTCTTCGATATAGTTGAGCGCTTCGCTGTGGTTCATTCCCTTTTGGTAAAGCTCGCGGTAAATATCCTGCAGTTCCCATATTTTTTCGTTGGTAAATCCGCGGCGGCGCAATCCGATCGAGTTAACGCCCACATAAGCCAGCGGGTCGCGGGCAGCTTTCACATAAGGCGGCACATCCTTGCGCACTTTCGAAGCTCCGCCGATCATTACATGCGCGCCGATGCGCACAAACTGGTGAACCATAGTGCCCCCGGCCAAAATAGCCCAGTCGTCGATTTCCACTTCACCGGCAATACCCGAGTGGCTCACAATCACACAATTGTTCCCGATCCTGACATCGTGAGCAACGTGTGCATAAGCCATCAGCAGGCAATTTTTACCTACGATCGTTTTGTTTTTGGTCCTGGTTCCGCGGTTGATCGTCACACATTCGCGGATGGTGGTATTGTCGCCTATTTCCACGGTAGTGTATTCGCCTTCGAACTTGAGGTCTTGCGGAATTCCCGCAATCACAGCTCCGGGGAAAATCTTGCAGTTTTTACCGATGCGTGCTCCTTCCATAATGACGGCGTTCGACATCACCCATGTCCCGTCGCCAATGACTACATCTTTGGCGATGTTCACAAAAGGCTCGATAATGACATTTTCGCCGATCCGGGCATCGGGATGAACGCAAGCTAACTGGTGTATCATATTATTCTTCTATTTCGGTTAACCCAAACGCTGGGAGCGTTCGGATTTTTATCCATCGTTTAATTTTTTACTTTAACAATTTGTGCGGTTAATTCCGCCTCGGTGGTTAGCGTTTCGCCCACGTAAGCCTGCGCCATCATGGTAGCAATGCCACGGCGGATTTCACCCACCAGTTCCATGCGAATCACCAGCGTATCGCCCGGAACCACCATTTTCCGGAATTTCACCCTGTCGATTTTCAGGAAAAATGTCAGGTAGTTTTCGGGATCGGGAACGCTTCCCAGTACCAGTAATCCGCCCACCTGCGCCATCGCTTCCACGATCAGCACGCCCGGCATCACCGACTGCGACGGGAAATGCCCCACGAAGAACGGTTCGTTCATCGTAACATTCTTCACGCCGATGACGGTTGTTTCGGTCAGGCTGACAATCTTGTCGACCATCAGGAACGGCGGACGGTGCGGCAATGTATTCTTGATCTGCTCGATATTAAGCGCCGGCGGCTGGCTGGGATCATACTTCGGGATCAGCGCTTTGGCCATTTCCTTTTTGATGATCTGGCGGAGCATCCGCGCCATCTGGTTGTTGGCGGCGTGTCCCGGTCGGGTTGCCACGATGCGTCCCTTGATCTGCTTGCCGATCAGCGCAAAGTCGCCGATCAGGTCGAGCAGCTTATGTCGTGCCGGCTCATTGCTGAAACGCAATTCAAGGTTGTTGAGGATACCTTCGGGCTTCACCTGTATCTTGGGCATGTTGAACAATCCGGCCAGGCGGTCGAGTTCCGCTTGTCCCGCAGGTTTGTCTACAATCACAATAGCATTGTCCAGCGCCCCGCCCTTGATGAGATTGTGCTGCAGCAGCAGTTCCAGTTCGTGCAGGAAAACAAAGGTGCGGCAGGGGGCTATCTCGGTTTCGAACTCTTCCATACCGGTCAGCATCGCATATTGATGCCCCAGCGTACGCGAGTTGTAGTCGATCATCACGTCAATGCTGAAATGATCGTCCGGGTAAATCGCTATTTCCACGCCCCGGACCTTGTCGGCATACACAATACGCTCCTTCACTTCAAAGTATTTGCGCACAGCGTCCAGCTCAATAACGCCTGCCTTCCTGATCAATTCTACGAATGGCCCCGAACTTCCGTCCATAATCGGCATTTCGGGACCGCTGATCTCAATCAGGGCATTATCCACGCCCATTCCCCACAAAGCGGCCAGCACATGCTCAACAGTACTTACTTTTACTCCATTTTCCTCGATGGTGGTACCTCGCGAGGTGTCGGTAACATGGTCGGCTATGGCCGAAATAACAGGCTGCCCTTCCAGATCGAGGCGCTTAAATTTGTAGCCGTGATTGTTGGATGCAGGACGAAGGGTCAGTTCTACTTCAACACCTGTATGTAATCCTTTACCCTTAACAGATACGGGCTTTTGGAGCGTCTGTTGTTTTACCAGCATGTTTTC
>JAISDP010000344.1 GCA_031264715.1 Bacteroidales bacterium | reverse complement strand
ATTTATCTCTGATTCAAAACTATTTTTAAAAATGGTTCGCAAAGGTACGGCTTTTTTTTACAAAAACAAGTAGCATGAAAATATTTTAAAGAAAAATGCTTCACGTTCATGCGAAAATTGGTGGTGAACATCCCGCCGGAGGCTCAAAATATAGCCCATCGTTGCGTTACCCTGTTCAAACATCGCCTCTGGATGGAAAGTTACGGCAACGGAACGGCCTGTATGACAGAAGACGAATGTATGATTTTCACTCGTAACGACGGATTGCCGAACAACAATATCCTGTGCTTCTGCGAAGATTCGCAAGGCGACATCTGGATGAGTACCTCGCACGGAATCTCCAAACTGCGTTTTTCAGACACCACGCTTACCAATTATTTCAGCAGCGACGGCGCCCTGGGCGATCAGTATTTCGAAAAGGCCGGATTGCGACATTCCGACGGACGCATTTTCTTTGCCGGAAACCACGGATTTACCTCCTTCAACCCCATCGAGGTCTTCCCCAACAAACATGCGCCCAGAATCTGCATCGAAGACTTGAAAATATCCAACCAGAGCGTCAAACCCGGAAAAGGATCCGTACTGACCAAAAACATCCTCCTCACCCGCGAGGTCACGCTCAACCACAAACAAAATACCATTTCACTGGACTACGCCGGCATCGACTATCTTTTATCGGATAAACTGACCTATAAGTATCAAATGGAAGGAATAGACACAAAATGGAACCTCGTAGGAAACCTGCGCCGAATATCCTATCCGAGTCTTCCGCCGGGAAACTATACGTTCAAAGTCCACGCTGTCAACCGCGATGGCGTGGAAAGCCTCCGTCCCGCAACCTTATCCGTCAGCGTCAAACCGGCGCCCTGGTTCTCATGGTGGGCATGGTCGCTGTATTTGTTCGCTTTCCTTTTACTGACATTCATGCTTTTCCGGTTTTACTTCAAACTGAAAATGGACCGCCGTCTTCTCGAACTGGAACATAATGAAAGGGAACGCGAACGCGAAGTATCGGAAATGAAAATCACCTTCTTTACCAACATATCCCATGAACTGCGCACCCCGCTCACCCTTATCTCCGCCCCGCTGGAACAACTCCTTTCCATGGATTCACCGGACGAAAACAACACATGGCTGCTGAAAATCATCTCCCGCAACGTACAAAACATGTTACGCCTGATTAACCAGTTAATTGATTTCAGGAAAATAGAAGACGGAGTACTCGCACTACAGGTACAGCAAACGGACTTGATACAGCATGTGCGCGACATCCGGGAAATTTTCGCCTACCCTGCCGACCGCAAAAACATCACGATGCTCTTTTATCCGCATGTACCGGAACTGTACATCTGGACGGATACGGACAAACTCGAAAAAATCCTGCACAACTTATTGTCCAATGCCTTAAAATATACGCCCGAAGACGGATGCGTGGAAATCCTGACCGGCGAACTGACCGTAACAGTCGCCGCAGAAAAATATCGGATGAATCCCGGACAGGAACATCCATTTATAGAGATTACCGTAACGGACACCGGCTCCGGCATCCCCGACGACAAGCTCAACGAACTGTTCATCCGCTACCGCCAAATCAAAAATCCGTCGGGCAACAGACCGGATTACAGCGGCAGCGGGATCGGACTCTACTACACCAAACGACTGGTGGAAAAACACCATGGAAAAATCCGGGCCGAAATAAAACCCGGCGGAGGTATGATCTTCTCGTTCATCCTCCCGATGGCAGACATTTATTCGGAACATGAAAAAATATCCCAAACAGACATCATACCCGACGACGCCCCCAAAGACGTCCCATTGTCGGAGAAAAACGAGGCGCTGGAACATCCGTACTGTATTTTAATCGTGGAAGACAATATCGAGCTGAGAGATTTTATCCGGCATATACTCAGTGACAACTATCGGATAAGGGAAGCCCCGAACGGAGAAACGGCCTGGAACATGATACAGAACAACTCCATTGACTTAATCCTGAGTGATGTCATTATGCCGGGAATGTCCGGATACCAGCTTTGTTCCCTGGTAAAGGAAAGCCCCGAATTTTGCCATATCCCCGTTGTGATCCTGACCGCCAAAAGCAGTATCGACGATCAGATGGAAGGCTTGGAACATGGCGCCGACGCTTATATCTGCAAGCCATTTCATGTCAATCACATGCTCTTAGTGATTAAGAATCAGTTTATCAACCGGGACAGGCTACGTCGATACTTTTCTACGCCACAACCACAGGAAAAAACGTCCATTCCGGTCCCTATCAACGAATATGACCGGAAGTTTATGGATAAACTGACGAATCTGCTGAATCACAGATTATCCGACCCGAACCTTGATATCGATTTAATCTCCCGGGAAATGGGATTCAGCCGTACAGGATTCTACCGGAAAATTAAAGGACTGACAGATACGGCGCCTCTTGATTTTTTGAAAAGCTACCGCTTGCGACGGGCTGCCGAAATGATGATGAAGCATATTCCCCTGGTTGACATCTCGGAACAGACAGGCTTCAATTCCTATTCCTATTTCTCAAAAGCCTTTAAAAAACAATATGGCGTATCTCCGAAAGAATATCAAAACTCCCGGCTAACGCCTGAATAAGGATGAATGTAGTACCCGAACGGATAGAAGAGTGACCTGACAAGGTCTTTAGACCTGTCAGACCTGTCAGGGTCAAACCGATAATGCCGTTGACGCGACACTACCTGTTCAGGAAGTTATACGTCAGTCGGAGGCGGCTTTCAGTAGACGACATCTTCACGTTATCCATGTAGTCGTAATGGGTACGGCGAATATAGTGCAATTCCTCATAACTGATGCAGAGCCTGCTCGAAATCTGGAAGTCGATACGGGTATTGAACAGGGTTAGCCGGGTATTGCCTTTATTTCCCTGCACGCTGGAATAGTGATAATTGGCATCATTGGGGAGGCCGTTCAGTTCTTCTTCGGGCGACCCGTAGCCTTTCCACGTAAAAAACCGGTAGTGTTTCACCGCTGCATAAAAGCCCCAGCGTTTCCAGGGCATGAACAACCCGTGAAATTTGACGCTGTAGCCATTGCCCAGGTTATAATCACGCCGGTCGATCCGGTAATAGTCCGACTCGCTGGCGCCGAGCAACACTGTGTTGGCATAAAGACCGCCGAAGAACTTGGCGGGTTTATTCTCGTCGGGCTGGCGTTTGTA
>JAISDP010000289.1 GCA_031264715.1 Bacteroidales bacterium | reverse complement strand
ACCGTTACCTCAACGGCTGTCTTGATGTTGAGGTGATAGGCTTCGATGGTGGCAGTCCCGGCTTTCAAAGCCAGCACTTTTCCGTTGGCGTCCACCGTGGCTACCTCCGCATTGCTCGTCCGGTAAAAGATGTCGCCGTCAACGGCATTTGCCGGCACCGGCTTTGCATCCAGTTCCGCCTCGTCGTAGATAAACAGCGTCAGCGACGTGAAGTCCACATCGATACCGGTCAGGTAGACGTCGCTTACTTCGATGCTCACAACGGTATTGACGGCGCCGCTGCTGATCGTAATCGTCGTTGTTCCCTCCGCCACGCCGGTTACTTCACCGGTTTGGCTTACGGTTGCTATGGAAGGATGAGTGGACGTCCATGTGAACGTTGCCTTCACATCCGCAGGTTCGGGCGTTGCCGTAATCGACTTTTTCTCGCCCACCAACATACTCAACGACGACGGATCCACTTTAATGCTCGTTAAGGTTTTTACCTCGTCCTTGCCTTCGTCGTCTTTACCGCATCCTGACAGGCAACAGCCCAGCGCCAGAATGAACGCTCCTTTCATTAACATATTATGTTTCATTTTTGTAAAAAATTAAATTAAAAATTAAAAAACATTTGATTGATAAAAAAAATTATAAAAATTATATTGATAATAACAGATTATCCGTAACATAATGGCCGACATACTCCATATTGCTAATAAACGCCGACTTCCGCAATGTAGGTCCAGCTCTGTCCCGACCAGGCGCTTTCGATTCTTACGCGGAAGAACTGCACCACTGCGACGGCATCCAGAGGGATGCGCTGCTCTTCATAGACCTGCGGAAATTCGCCGAACTCCCGCGCCACGGTCCAGTTTAAACCGTCGTCGCTCACTTCAAATGCGATTCTCTTGGGGTTGGCGGTATTTCCTTCGTGATCCTGCCGGTTGACAAACAGGAATCCCTGTATCCGCCAGGGTTTTTTCATGTCCACGGCCAAGTGCGCCGGTAGTCCGGTGAGGTTGGTGTGCCAGTAGGTATTGATGTCGTCGTCGAAGGCATGGGTTGCCGGCACCGAGGGCGCCCATTCACTGGAAACGTCTTTCACTTCCCATGAAGCTTTTCCGAAAGTAATGTCAACGCCGGCGCCCCGGAAGACGATATAGAGGGTTTTCAAGTCTTCATTTAAGGGGAGTTTGCCTTCCAGCGAAACGATGGTCAGGGGAAGGACATATTCGGCGTCCGGGTCGAGGAGTCCGGCTTTGACGGTCAGTTTCACCGGCGGCGATACATTACTGCCGTCGGCAATGGAAAAGGTTTCGCTTTCGAGCGAAAAAGCGCCGTCCGGCATTGGCCGGTAGGCTGTGCCGTTGCCGGCGTTGAAAGCGTCTGTCAGCGACAGGTCGACATTTACCCGCGCAGTGATGTTCCCTTGCCGGTAATCGGTGGTTCCGCCATAGACGATTTGGACATAAAAGACGGTATCGGCGGCGCCTTTCAGGCTTTTGACGGCCGGATTCCTGGCGCCTGCCATCGCCACGCTCATAAACTGTTCCAGTTCAGGCTCCGGTACGGGTTGTTTGCAGGCGTCAAAACAGGATATTCCAAGGATGCCTGTCAGAAAAAATAATGTTTTGTTTTTCATGAAAACTATATGAATTTTAAATTTTGAATTTTGAATTGTCAATTATTGAGACAAAAAAATGTTAAATACCAAGCCCTGAAAGGCCTGAAAGGGCGTAATCAAATGAAAGAGGACGGATTACGCCCCGTTGGGGCTTCGGGGACTGGTCGTCGATCGCGTGCCACAGGGCGTTGCCGGCATTGCCCGGCGCTAATAGATTGCGGGCCTTCAGCCCTCCCGTAAAGACGCGATGCATCGCGTCTCTACAAGACTTTTGGAACTTCTTCATTGTTCGTTCTTCACTATTCACTTCTCTTAATTCTTAATTCTTAATTCTTAATTTTTAATTAATTATTCCCATCCGGGGTTTTGCCAGTTGACGCCGGTGTGCGTTCTCATTTTGATGGCTTCGTTCTGCGGCAGGGGGTACAGGTAATATTTATCTCCCCATGAAGCGCGTTCAAAGCCGATCCTTGTGTAGGTGAAACCGGCGCCATTTGGGGCGATGCTCATTCCCGTGAGGTAATGTTCGGTTTCGCCGAGTATGTTCCATCTCCTGACGTCAAAGAATCGATGTTCTTCAAAAGCCAGTTCCACGCGCCGTTCGTTGCGGTATTTTTTTTCGAACGCTTCTTTTGACAGTCCTGCCGGGAAGGGTTTCATGCCTGCCCTTTCGCGCACGGCGTCCACCGCTCCGCGCGCGCTGATGCGGTAGTTCCTGCCGATCTCGATCTCGACGTCAGGCCCGTGCAACTGATAAGCTGTTTCGGCGAAGTTGAGGTATATTTCGGCCATCCGGAGCAGCCGCACCGCGCCGTCGACGTTGTTGTCCCTATCGGATTTCCAGTTGTTGTACTTTCTCAGGTAATAGCCCGTGCGGGTGGTTCTGCGGTCGGCGGCGGTGATGCCGTCTGGCGCTCCGGCGCAGGTGTTCACTGTCGGCGCTCCGTCGGCAGGCAGCGTTCTCGGCGCCCCGTTGTAGTAGATGGTGGCATAAAAACGGGGATCGCGCCCTTCGTAGGGGTTTTCGGGGTCGTATCCGGAAGCGGCATTGATAACGGGATCCAGATGCTGTTCGTCCCTGTAGCCGGTGATGGGCGGTTCGCCCGTTGCCAGCATTTCGTAGCTGTCCACCAGTTCCTGCGTAGGGCAGGGGCCGGCTTTCAACTGTCCGGGCGTAGAAGGCATTCCTGCGCCGCTCCATACTTCCACCGCCGTTCCGCCGTAGATGGTTTCCTTGTCGTAGGCCCTCTGTTCGTCGGGGCGGGTGATGAAATACAGGGCGTAGGTATTCTGGGCTATGTCCTGTTTCGGCTTGTCCGTAAAGAGTTCGTATCCGTGGCTGAGGCACTGGTAGAGCGCGTCGCCGTTGATTTTGACGGCCTCTTCCAGCGTGAAGCTTCCATCGTTCCAAAGAGGACTTACCGCGTAGGTAACGGCCTGCGACTTGATGGCATGGGCGATAGCCCTCGTCATGATTCCCGCCTCTCCGTAGAAGACGTTCCACGAGAATCCCCTCTGTACGTCCGGGCGCGCCAGGGCGGAATCGCAATCCGCCAGAATCTGCCTGACCACCTTTCCGAAAGGCTCCCGGCGGTCGGCGCCGTAATCGTGTTCAATGTCGTAGGCCTCCGTAATAATGGGGACGTCCCCGTATCGCTTGATCAGTTGAAGATAATAAAGCGCCCGCAAGGTATAGGCTTCCGCGTACATTCTGCTGACTTCCGCTTCCGTGAACATCACGTCTTCCGCTACCACATGGCGGATGTTGGCGAGGAAGATATTGCACTTGCGAATCCCTTCGAAATAGTTGCCCCAGGGATTGCCGTCGGTAGCCTGGAAAAAGGAGGCGTTGTAAGCATTTCCGTACCAGTAGCTGTACAGCGAATTGGCAAAATTACCATCGGCTTCCTGTGCATCGTCGCAAAGCGCCGAACGGTTGTAGTGAGCTGTCGGCACGTACCGGTAACAGGTGTTGCGGTACAGGCCGATGCCCGTTTTTGTGGCAAACACCTTGGGTATCGTGCTTCGCCCGTCGTTTTCGGGTTCCAGCAGGTCGTTGCAGGAGGCGCAAAGGAATCCTGCCGATAACCCTATTATCAACCCTTTTTTCATTGTATCCAATCTTATATTCATTGTATCCGTTGTTAAAATTTGAGACTTAATCCGATATTGTAAAGCCGGTACACGGGGATAGACATGTAGCGTCCTTCCGGTCCGTAGTCGTTGGTATCCAGCCGATGCCAGGTGAAAAGATTTTGCCCGCTCAGCAGCAGGCGTATTTTTTCGGCGCCGATGAACCGCGCCGCACGGTCGGGAAAGGTATAGCCCAGTTCGAGGTTTTTCAGCCTCAGATACGACCTGTTTTCCAGCCAGAAATCTCCTTCTTCGTGGTTGGCGTTGGCTTTGGTGGAGAGTGCGGGAAAGCTGATCTTTTCGCCCCCGGCATACCGTTCTTCCGTCCATGCGTTTCGATGCCATGTGCCGTATACTCCCTCAAAGTTATATTCCACGCGGCCGTCGCCCTGCAATGTCCGGTAGAAACCGCCGACTCCCTGAAACATGACCGTCAGGTCGAAGTTTCCGAAAGCCGCCCCTGCATGAAAGGCATACGTATATAAGGGAAGGCTGCCGAACCCTATCGGCGCCTTGTCTTTTTCGTTGATGATGCCATCGCTGTTCAGGTCGTAATATTTCAGGTCGCCTGTTCGCGGGGTTCCTATTTCATAAATCAGGCCGCTTCCGTTCAGTTCCCCGGCGCTGTTAAAATAACCGTTTCCGTTGTGCCGGTCCACCAGATAGCCGAACTGCTGCCCGACAGGATAGCCTTCCTGCCATTTCCGGTAAGCATAATCTTCCGCCCGTTCGCTCTCGTCCACAAAAACAACCCTGTTTTGGGTATGTGCCAGCCATCCTCCGGCATGGAAGGAAAAGCGCCGGTTCACGGTTTTGATATAGTCGGCCGCCAGTTCGTAGCCTTTGTTTTCAAAAACGCCGCTGTTCACTTTCGGGAAATTATCCAGAAGAACACCCTGATAAAGCGGGGTGACGGATATTCCTCCACAGACCGCGTTATTGGTTTTTTCCCTGAAAATATCTACCGAAACGGATACATTTCCCCACAGGGAGAGGTCAATTCCGTAGTTCTGCCGGAGGGATATTTCCGGCGCCAGGCTTGGGTTGGCCACCTGTCCTTCGTTGGCATAGCCGCTCGTCAGCGAAATATTGTCCAGGTAGGTATATCTTTCCAGTTCGCACTGGTCATTGGCTGCCTGTCCGTAAGAGGCCCTCAATTTGAGCAGGCTGAGCCATGAAATGCCGTCGGCGAATGATTCTTCCGACAGCACCCATCCCACAGCGACCGCCTGAATCGGAGTAAAGCGTTTTTCCCGGGAATACTGGTCGGACCCGCTGTAGCCCAAATCATATTTGATTAAATAACGCCCGTCGTACCCGTATGCCAGTTCCAGTCCGGTATTGACCCGTTTGTAGGGAAACACTTCGGACGGCGTCACCAGATACTGGTAGTGCGAAAACACAAAAGCGGCGGCGTCATGCCGGCCGAAGCGGCGTTTATAATCGAGGATTCCCTTGTAGTTGAGGTTATAATAGAATGAGGAGGTTTTTCCGTAAGCCAGCGGCGCATCTACCGCCGTCCCGTAGGGGTCGAATTGCAGTTCATCCCTGTTGCCGGTGCGGATCCATGCGGCAAAGGACTGGGTGACGTTCAGGCTGTTGGTCGAATTGGTCTGATAGGCCATAGATCCGGTCAGGTTCAGTCCTTCCGTAAGGAAACTCATGTCCATTTGCATGGCAAACTGTGCATAGATATTGGTACGGGTGATTTGCGAGTAACCGATCCTGTTGATAGCCGCATAAGCGGGAACACTCTCGGTGGAGGAGACCACTACTCCCCCCGCTTCGGAAGTTTTCCCTGTCTGCGGATCCGTTAAGGCGGGCGTAACCGGCCCGTAAACGTACGGCGGCACGGAATACAGCCGGTAGTAGATGCCATCGGTATATCCTCCGCCCGGCGTTTTTTCCCGTTTGATATTTCCGCTCAGGTTCATGGACGCTTTCAAATAGCGGTTGAGTTTTGCATCGACGTTGGTTCGAAAGTTCGCCCACCAGAAATTGTTGTTCGGATCGTATTTGGTCTGGTCGGTTTTCCACATGCCGTCCTGATGCATCGCGTTGACATTGGTGAAAAATGCCACCCTGGCATTTCCGCCGGTCACATTCACCCCAATACGCTGCATGGACGTGAGGTCTTTCATGTTTATTTCCCGCCAGTTATTGTCGGGATATACTTCCCTGTTCGTTCCGGCCAGATAGCCGTTGACTTCCGATTCGCTAAAAAAGGCGTAGGGACCCATCCCGTCGTTATATCCGGCTTCGTTGCGCAGCCTCGTATAGTCGGCCGAGCCGAGGAAGGGAAGCCGGGTAGTAGGCTGCTCAAAAATCTGGTCGATCCGGGCGTTCACCCGTACTTTTCCCTGTACGCCTCTTTTGGTGGTTACCACGATCACTCCGCTGGCGCCCTGTATGCCGTACAGAGCCTGTGTGGAAGCGTCTTTCAGTACGCTGACGGATTCGATCTCCATGGCGGAGACATACTCGAACAGTTCGCTGCTGTTGTAAGTATAGGGAATACCGTCGATGACCACCAGCGGCGCATTGGCATAGCGTGTGCCTGCCCCCCGCACGTAGAGGTTGGTAAGCGTCCGCGACGGTTCCGAATAGCTTTCGTAGGTATATAATCCGGGCAGCCGTCCCGTCAATGCCTGCGACAGGTTAGCCGCCGGCGAACGTTCCAGTTCTTCGCCCGTCACGGTGGCCGCCGATCCTGTGACCGCTCCCCTCCGTTGCACGGAATACCCCGTAAAAACCCTTTCCCCGAGACGATAGGTTTCTTCGCGCGGGAGCGTAGCGGTTATTTCGCCGGCCTCTTCCGGAAAAACTTCCAGAGAGCGGTATCCCTGCAAGGAAAGATTCAGCCGGATGCCGTAGTTGTCGACAGACAGTGAAAATTTCCCGTCACGGTCGGTTATCGTCCCGAATTTCCCGTCATCGGATGCTACTGCAACGCCTGCCAGCGGATGCCCCCCGTCATCGCCGACGGTACCCGTCAGCACGACTTGGGCATGGGACGGCGTCGCGGCGAGAAACAGCGCGAATACGAATAATTTTAAACAATTGAAAGTTGAAAATGGAAAACGGAAAATGGAGGAAAAGGGTCTCGGAGGGGCAAATTCGGTGCTCGGAGAGGCAAATTTGGGTCTCGGAGGGGCAACGTTGGGTCTCGGAGAGGCAAATTCGATTGACGCCGACAGGTTGGTCGGGGACTTTTGGGGCTTTTGGGACTTCTTCATTGTTTGTTATTCACTATACTTTATTTTTGGGGACAACCACACAGGGTTGCACCCTACATTATTCACTATACTCATTCCCATCCGGGGTTTTGCCAGTTTTCGCCGGTATGCGACAGCATGATGTTCACTTCGTCCATGGGAATGGGAAGATACAGGAACTTTGACGACCAGCAGTACCGTTCCACCGACACCGGCCCGCGGTTGTGGGTATATGAACCGTCGCTGTTGCGGGTAATGTGCATGGCGGTGATCCACCGGTCTGTTTTTTCCAGATCGTCGCCGGGACTGCTCCATCTGCGGACATCGAAATACCTGAACCCTTCCAGCGCCAGTTCTACCCTGCGTTCGTGGCGGATGCGGAGAATCAGGTCGTTTTTGGACAGGCCGGCGGGCAAATCCGGCATATTGACGCGGCGGCGGATTTCATTGACGGCGGCCCAGGCCTCGTCCAAATGCCCTGCTTCGGCGGCCGCTTCGGCAAAATTCAGGATCAGTTCGCCCAGGCGGAAGGCCTTATATTGAGCGCCCGCTATATCGTTAACCGCTAATCCGGCAAAAGGATGAAGGAACTTGCGCTGATAATATCCTGTGCGCGTAGCTTTCCGGTCGGTAGGATGGATGCCCGTTTGCGGCTCTCCCGTCCAGGTGGCAATGACCCGTGTACGGTATCCCTGCGTCGCCGGATTGTTTTCATCATAGTTTTCATAACAGTCGCTGGTTTCGT
Source organism: Bacteroidales bacterium (assembly GCA_031264715.1). Lineage (GTDB taxonomy): Bacteria > Bacteroidota > Bacteroidia > Bacteroidales > UBA4181 > JAIRLS01. The sequence goes on along the minus strand of JAISDP010000289.1, from coordinate 5,520 downwards.
TGATGAGCCAGTTGGCTTTTCTTTTTGTCCCGTTATAGTAGAAGGACGCATAAAAACGGGGATCCCTGTCCACATAGGGATTCTGTTCGTCGTATTTGACATTGGGATGGTAATTCGGTTGGAGGTGCGTCACTTCGTCGAGGTAAGGTCTGGCGAGGTCTAAGATGGGTATTCCGTCGTCGGTTTCAAAGCAGTCAATCAACTCCTGCGAGGGACAGGTGCCTGTTTTGTATCCCAGTTGGGCGCCTACTCCACCGTAGGCCCATACATTATCCTGACCTTGAATCGTCTGATAAATCGTTTCCCTGTCCAGCGGATTGGAGGCATATACCATCGTAGAGCAAAAGTACTCGTTGAACAGTTTGGCGGATGTATTGGGCAGGAAGACTTCCGGGTCTTCCCATGTGGCCGGATAATTGACGGCATTGTACAGTTCGTATCCGTTTGCCCGGAGATGCTCCAGCGCCGTTTTGTTGATCTGGTAGGCTTCTTCCCAACGATCCTGTCCCTGGTTGTACAGAGGGCTTGCCGCGTAGAGGATCATGCGCGCCTTGACGGCTTCCGCCAGCGCTTTGGTACCGCGGTGTCCTTCGGGGGCGGTGACAATCCTCCAGGGAAGATCGGGCGAACTCAGCGCGGCGTCGCAGTCTTCCAAAACGAATTGAACGGTTTCGTAATAGGAAGCCCGCCTGATTTGGGAGAAATCCTGGGTATAGGAATAGGTTTCCCGTTCGATGGGCATCCCGCAACCGAACCATCGCAGGAGTTCGGAATAGTAATATGCGCGGAGCAGATGCGCTTCGGCTTTCCACCGGCTTTTGTCGGTTTCGTCCACCGGCGAAGCGTCGATACGGTCGATCAGGTAGGTGCACTTCCGTATGGCAGGCCAAAAAACATCCCAGAACTTGCTCTCTTCCCTCAGGATCGGGTGAGCAGCCGCCGTAGCCTTGCCGGCGTAATATTGCCCCGATTTGATGGAAGGTTCGGCTTCTGCGTCCGCGTCCCACGATTCGTCGCTCCAGTCCACCGGCCCCCTCATGACGAAAAAATATTGCATGCCGCCGGCAGGAATGTAGGTGTAACAGGTGTTCAACCATGCGGCTGTTTTTTCGCTGTCGGTAAAAACATCGTTTAAGGTAATCTTTCCGTCGGGCGCCGAATCCAGAATATCGCCGCATGAACATATTGCACTGACTGCCGCCCCTATGAGACACATGGGGCGCCATCCGAATTTCTTTAATTTATACATAATAGATTGAAAATGGAAAGTTGAACATGGAAAATCCGAACCCGACACTGACAGGTCGGGGACGCTGACGGGTCGAAGGGAGACATTTGGGACATTTGGGACTTCTTCATGGTTTACTATTCTCTTAATTCTAATTGTTTATTCTGATTAAAAGGTGACATTGGCTCCGAAGCTGAACATTTTAGTGATTGGATAATTCAGCGATTCGTCGCCTTCGGGATCCAAATGGGTACTGCGGAATTTGCGCGCCCAGGTAAAGATATTCTGTCCGTTTACAAAAATCCTCATCCGGCTGATTCCCGCCGCGCCGAGCCATTTTTGGGGAAGGGTATAGCCCAGTTCGACATTTTTCAACCGCGTGAAGGTACGGTCCTGAATGAAAAATGAATTTTCCACATGGTTGGTATTCTGTCTGGTGGATAAAGCCGGATAGGTGATGGTTTCGCCGTTCCTCCACCGTTCCTCCGTCCATGCCGTCCGATGATAGTCGAAATAAGTTCCCCGTCCGGTGGTTTCATACGTGCCTAACGCGCTGTACACATGATTGTATTTGCGCAATCCCTGAAAAAACACATACAGGTCGAGTCCCCTGTAGCCAATGTTCAGCGAAGCGCCCCAGTTGATGCGCGGGACAGTACCATATCCTATCGGAACCATGTCCCTGTCATTGATCATTCCGTCGGGATGGTTGTCCACATATACGAAGTCGCCCGGACGCGGTTCGCCAAAATCATAACGGATGCGGTCCGGATCGGCCAAAGTTTCCGGCGTCCAGTAACCGCCATCCTGTTCCCGGTTGATGGCATATCCGAAAAGCTGCCCGATGGGGAATCCCGTTTCCCTGCTGCGATATTCGTAGTTTTCGTCCCGAAGCACTTCATCCACATTCATCCGTTTGTTCCGGTTAAAGGCATAGTTCCCTTTTACCGAAAGGAACAGGTCGTTGGACAATTGCTGGTGATAACCCAATTCTATTTCATATCCCTGATTTTTCACTTCGCCCATGTTGACTCTCGGGATCACGTCGAGCGGCAAGCCCTGAAACACCGGCGGACTTCGCCGTTTCATCAGTATCTGCGAACGGTGTTCATAAAACCATTCGACCGATCCGGTAAACGCTTTCAGGAACCGGAAGTCCACCCCGATATTGTATTTTTGCGCCACTTCCCACTGTAGAGCGTAATTGCCCAGCAGGCTTTCGTTTATCCCGGCTCCGGCCGCCAGGGAAGGCACGGCGCCGCCTCCCATCGTAATGTTGTCAATGTAGAGGAACCTGTCGCCGCCCAGTTTGTCATTCCCTACTTTACCGGCCGAAGCTCTTAGTTTTAAAAAGGTCAGGATGGGATGGTCCTTTAAAAAACTCTCGTTGCTGACCACCCATCCGACCGATGCGGCGGGAAACGCGCCGAAACGGTTGTCGGGCGCAAACTGTTCCGATCCGTTATAGCCGAAGTTAAATTCGCCGAAGTAACGTTCGTCGTAATTGTAGAGAAGCCTCGCGGCAAGCCCTATCACGTTGTAGGGAATATCGGCGTCGGTACTTTCCCAATAGTCGCGTTGCGCCACGATCATACCGCCTGCTTCGTGGCGTCCAAACTTCCGGTTGTACGCTAAGGAGACCTGCGCGTTAATGGAATATCTGGACTGCGACCATTTGGCCCAAGCCAAAGCATCCGTTCCTACGAGAATGTTGGAGAAAGTCAGTTCGTCCGTATCCGCGCTGATAAACGCCCTCCATTCGTCACGAGAGGCGCCTTTCTCCATAATGGAGGTTGCGTTGGAGTCGTAGGACAACATTCCTTTCAGGGAAAGTCCTTCCGTGAGAAAGCCCATATCCCAGTTGATCCCGAGCGAGGAATTGAGGTTGGCCCTTGTTTCCTGCGTACACCCGCGGTTGTTGATGAGCTTGTAAGGACTGCGGTCCATATATTGTCCGGAGTTCAGGTAGGACGGATCGAGCGCTTTTCCTGCCGGCGCTCCGAAACCGGCAATGGTGGTGGGGCCGGGACTGAGAGGCAGCAGGATTTGCGCTTGATTGAAGATGTCCCTGATCAGGTATCCCTGATTGTTGTTATACAGGGAACCTACCAGCGGCATATTGACTTTTTCGATGTATGTTCCGAGGTTCAGGAAGGCTGTGAACGAAGGGGTAATTTTGTAGTCCACATTCGAGCGGAAACTGTATCTGTCCATTTTCACCGAAGGGTCGTAACCCAAAACGGATTCCGGTTCGGTTTTGAGGTTTCCTCCCTGATGCATGTAGCCCACATTCATAAAATACGATATTTTTTCCGATCCGCCGGTCAGGTTGGCATTGACTACGGTCTGCGGCGCCCATCTGGCAATGAGTATCCTGTACCAGTCGTTGTCGGGGTACATATACCTTCGTGCCGCCGCTTTCGTTTCGTAATCCGGGTCTGATGGATCCAGCCCCTGCAACGGATCGGCGAACTTATCAATGACCGTTTGAGGGAAAAGGGCGTTCGTCAGGTTATCGTTTGTCAAGGCCTCGTTTCTCAGCCTCAGGTAATCCAGAGAGTGGAGACGCGAGGGTTCGCGCGTCAATGCCTGATAAGTCCGGGTGACGTTGATATTCAGTTCGGGTTTTTCTTCTTTTCCGCGTCTGGTAGTGATCATGACGACTCCGTTGGCGCCCCGTACCCCAAACACAGCTGTTGCCGAAGCATCCTTCAGTACCGAGATGGATTCCACTTCGTTGGGGTCGAGGGTGCGGATGTTGTCGCGCGGTACGCCGTCAATCAGTATCAGCGGGCTGGTTCCGTTCAGCGTTGCGGCGCCGCGCAGGTACATGGTGGCATCGTCGCGCCCCGGTTGCCCTCCCGAACTCTGATACGAAGTTAATCCCGTAATACGTCCGGCCAAGGCATTGGCAAGGCTTGCGGAGGAGCTGACCTTCATTTCCTCTACATTTACAGTTGATACGGCGCCTGTTAACGAAACCTTTTTCTGTACGCCGTAGCCTACCACCACCACTTCTTCCATCTCCTGAACGTTTTCGGCAAGCGTTATTGAAATATCCGTCCGGTCGCCTACCGCGACTTCCTGCGTGGCATAACCTACGAAAGAAAAGACTAACACCGCATTATGATCGGGAACGGTAATGGAATACTTGCCGTTAGCGTCTGTTACTACTCCAATATATTTCCCCTTTATCTGAATGGTCACCCCCGGAAGCGACTCGTTGTTCTCATCGGTAACCACGCCGGTAACGGCGTTTTGCTGCGCCGACAGCGAAAATGCACAGATGCATGTGCACAGGGATAACAGCAGTTTTCTCCATACATTCCATTTGATTTTTTGTTTATGCATACATACTTGAATTAATGTTATTGATGAAGTTGATGAAGCTAATTATAGAAATAGATTTTCGGCTTTTATTTTTGATGGTCAAGCAGTTGATGTTTAGATGCCAATAAGAATGATACCGTCGGCGATACCCACAAAAAAACCGCATATCATCAAAAATGATACTGCGGTTATATATAAATTTCGGAAAAAAATTTTTATCGCACGCGCGCGCGATAAATAATAAGTTATGATCTGCTGTAAGTCTCTCTCTCTCTCTCTCTCTCTCTCTCTCTCTGCAAAGATCGTGCCATTCGGTGATTTACCGAACGTTACACCAGACATTGCCTGTAACATATTTTCGAGAGATTTCGACATGATGAAAGAGACTGTTTGAATTAATTTTTTTGCAAAAGAAACCAAAATATCAATCGATAATCATTTCCGGCATGAAAAAAGTTACGCAACCGATTGCGTACATCAAATAAATTTTGAATTTTGAATTTTAAATTATTGCTGTCCGGTAAAATTTTATGTGGGAGCAATTCAAATTGTTTCCCGTCAGGGAAGCCATATCAATAGAAAAATATGCGCCGCTCCCCGGATCAAAACCCCGTATAGGGGTTTCATATCATGAATCTCCTACGGAGATTGGCGAATGTTTTCCGCATTGATTTCTATTGCTATGAATGCCCTGACGGGCAAAATACACACGGAATGTTTCGTGCTTGCGATCGGATGCCGGAAGGCATCCAATGTTGATAACCCCGTGTAAGCGACGCGCAACACGGGGTATGGCGGAGGACAGCGCTCCCGCAACCCCGTAGCGGGTTGAACTGCTACGCAGTTCGGACGGGAGAGGGGCATCGGCCCCTACCCCGGGCTGCGCCTGCGGCTTGTCCGGGGTTATCCAAATTAGACGCCTGCCGGCGTCACAAGACGGCTGGTAGAAGAGTCGAGCGCAT
>JAISDP010000286.1 GCA_031264715.1 Bacteroidales bacterium | reverse complement strand
CCGTCCGGCACGGCGCAGCCTGCAAACGGGGGATATACCGTGCGTGAAAAGCCATCTACTCAAACCGAAATCAAGTGGAATTCGGGCGTCGAAACCGAAACAATGGAATGGGTACGCCCGGTTCCATCCATCACCGATGAAAACGAAAACATCGACGAACTGGAAAACACACCGGCATACATCCGCAAAAAAATCAAAATGGATAACCGGCTTTCGGGAATCGAAAACGAAGTGTCGAAATATACGCTCAGTTCCGACAAGGAAAATACGGTACGGCTGCGGGATAATAACTCATATCTGTACGATGTAGTGGACTAAAGACTTGTTTTTCCGTATGTGCCGGAGAATTGCATACACAAGATAAATCAGATAAAAGGGAGCAATTCAATTGTCGCGTCGAGGATAAAATTGCTGTCGCCCTGACAGGCCTGACAGGCCTGACGCCGGCAGGCGTCTAATTTGGATAACCCCGGGTAAGCCGCAGGCGCAGCCCGGGGTAGAAGCCGATGCCCCTCTCCTATCCGAACTGCGTAGCAGTTCAACCCGCTACGGGGTTGCGGGAGAGCGATGTCCTCCGCAGTACTCCGAGCTGCGCTTCGCAGGGGGTTATCAACATTGGATGCCTTCCGGCATCCGATCGCAAGCATGAAACATGTCCGTGCGTGCTTTGCCCGTCAGGGCATCCATAGCAATAGAAATTGATGCGGAAAATATCCGCCAATCTCCGTAGGAGATTCATCATGTGAAACCCCATACGGGGTTTGGTTCGGGTGTCGGTACACGTTTTTCTATTGATATGATTCCCCTAACGGGGAAAATTTCATTTGATTACGTCCTTACAGGCCTTACAGTGCTTAATCAATTTTATTCTCAATACGACAATGTGAATTGCTCCCACATAAAATTTTACCGGACAGCAGTGATTCAAAATTCAAAATTCAAAATTTACCGGACAATACTCAAAAATAAATTCTCCCTGAATCGCTGATGAGCGAAAATAATTTTAACTTTGCGCGTCAAATGTCGTTCCATGGACTATGGAACAGATCAATAAACGAGACTATGATCATTGAATTTATTAAACTCCGCATACGTGAAACCGCGCGTTCGTCCGTTTGGCAGAAAAACATGATTGTCAACATTGTGTTCGCATTGCTGATGCTGTACCTGATGGCATGTTTTCTGGTAGTGGGCTTTGTTCTCGACAAAGCGTTGGGTGAAGCGTTTCCCGGTAGCGATCCGGTTGAATTGTTCAACCGGATGCTGTTGTATTACTTCGGGCTGGAATTGCTGGTACGTTTCTTTATGCAACACACCCCTGCAATGAGTATCGCGCCGTTCCTGCATCTGCCTGTCAAACGTTCGTTCCTGATGCATTTCCTGTTAATGCGGAGCATCGTTAATCCGGTCAACTACATTTCATTCCTGATATTTGTTCCATTCGCTTCCAGGGCGGTTTCTGCCGTATATTCCGGTGCGGCGGCCTGCTGGTGGCTGTTGGCCTTATTCCTGACGATTGTGTTTGTGATCTTTGTCAATGTGTACATCAAGCGGCAAATGGTAGTTAAACCGGCGGTGTCCCTGGGTTGCGGATTAGCATATATTGCCTTGTTTGTCCTGGACTATTTCCATGTCTTTTCCCTGTCGTCGCTTTCCTCATCCCTGTTTGGCGCGGTGTTGACGCATTCGCTGTGGATACTTGTCCCTGTTTTACTGGCGGCAGGCATTTACCTGTTCAATTATCGTTTCCTGATAACCCATTCATATTCCGAAGAAATCGACCGTACAGTCAGGACGAAACAGATAGCTGTGCAAGGCCTTGGGTTCATGAGCCGTTTCGGACAAACAGGCGAACTGATGGGAGTGGAGCTGAAACTGATGCTCCGCCACAAACGTACAAAAACAGCTCTCTACCTGGCGCCCGTATTTATGCTCTATGGATTGATATTTTACCCGAATCCCCAGTTTAATAACAGCATGATGTGGTTGATTTTCGTGGGTGTTTTTATAACCGGCTTCACGATGCTCAATTACGGACAGTTCATTGTTGCCTGGGAAGGCAGGTTTTTTGACGGCATACTTACCCGCGAAGGCAGTTTTTCCGACTATTTACAGGCCAAATATTATCTGCTGGCCTCATTCTGCCTGATCAGTTATGTGCTCACCATTCCATACGTATATTTCGGAACAGAAATATTGTGGATCAACACCGCCTGTTGCCTTTTTAACATCGGTGCAGGCGCGTACATCATGTTGTGGTTTGCTCAATACAACCGCAAGAGGATCGACCTTTCGCAAGGTTCGGCCATGAACTGGCAAGGCGTGGGAGCTTCGCAATTTATCGTGATGCTGCCGGTATTGCTTCTGCCGATGTTTATAGCGTCCGTTTTCAAATGGGTCGGACTGGGTTCCTGGGGATTAGGCGCCCTGGCCATACTGGGAATCATCGGTATTGTGTGTGGCAAATGGTTCATTCAAGCCATATGCAGGCGTTTCACACAAACAAAGTATGCATTGGCCGAAGGGTTCAGGAGTAAAAACTAAAAATAGAATTTAAAAAATCACGATGAACGAAATCATGATACAGGTAGAAAACCTGCAAAAGGAATATGGCGGCACAACAGTATTGAACATGCCCGCGATGCGGATTGCAAAAGGAGAAATGTTCGGATTGGTGGGTAACAACGGAGCTGGAAAGACTACTTTCTTCAGGTGTCTGCTTGATTTGATCCGCCCGTCGGCTGGGATGGTACGTTCGAAAGGCGAGCCGGTGCAGGGAAGCGAACAATGGAAAAGCTATACCGGCGCCTATCTCGACGAAGGTTTCCTGATCGATTATTTGAGCGTGGAAGAGTATTTCGATTTCCTGGGAAAGATGCACCGGATGTCGAAAGGGGATATTACCGACTTCATGAATAACATGAGCGCCTTTTTCAACGACGAAATCATCGGGCATAACAAGTATATCCGCGATTTCTCGAAAGGAAACCAGAAAAAGATCGGTATTGCCGCCGCATTGATGGGCAACCCCGAAATCTTAATCCTGGACGAGCCGTTTACCAATCTCGACCCGAGTTCGCAGATCAGGCTCAGGAAGATGTTGGCGGAACTGAACGAACGCCTGGGAATCACCATGCTGATTTCGAGCCACGACCTGATGCACGTTACCGAAGTATGCGGACGCATTGTAGCCCTGCAAAAAGGAATTACGGTACACGACCTGCAAACCAATGAAAATACTTTGCGCGAATTGGAAGCATTTTTTGCAGTATAGGCGCAAAATTATTGATTTTCGAACCTGTATTGTCGTTAAACAGTTTCTAAGAATATATGCAGAAAATATTAAAAGGTCTGATCCTTACAGCAGCAATATCCACGATATCGATAGCGACATCCCATGCGCAGCAATTGCTTACCATTGACATGGCCATGGATATTGCTCAGGA
>JAISDP010000280.1 GCA_031264715.1 Bacteroidales bacterium | reverse complement strand
TAGCCGAATATCAGGCTGTCGGGCGTTTCGGGAAGTAATTGATGCATGGCGTACATTACTTTTCCTTCGTACAGGATATTGGTAAGTACATTGTCGATGGAGTCGTTGTACGGAAACTCGGTATATATCCAGGCTTTCATGCAGTCGGGTACCAGATACTTGCGATCCATCGTATGCCGCTGATAGTTGGCCAGGCCCATCTTTAAATACATCTCTTCATCCTTGCCGAGGTAGTTGTCGAGGGCAATAGCCAGGATGGTATCTGCAGTGACCATCTGCTGGTTGAATCCCGATATGAGCGTGTATACCGACGGGATCACCCTTTCGGGAAATTCTTTTCGGTAATTTGAAAAGGCTCTGTCCAGTCCGGTTTCGAGGTCATCCAGGTTGGGATAGACCTCCATAACCCTTTTATAGGCGCGGTTCATGTACGAATCGGTAAGGAATCGGGTCAGTTCCTCCGGATATCCTGGGTCCTTGGGCGATCCGATGCAGATCACCCTGTTGCTGTACAAGTCGAACAGTTCACCGTATTGTTGCTCCAAACGCGGGATTGATACCGGGATTGAATCGATGGGAATGGTAAACAGGCTTTGTTCCAGCCGCCCGATTTTTACCGGCGCTTCCGGTTGCTGCCGGCACGACTGGAAAGACGATACCATTAGCAGCAATATAATCGGGTAATTGAAAATTGTCGTTTTCATCTACTAATCATTACTTTTTGGGTCAGCGCCACCCCGGATTTCCCGTGTATAAGCCGTACAAGATATAACCCTGGTTCAAATCTGCTTACGTCGATGTCATCGCCGGTATATGATGCACGGTAACGCAACCGTCCGGTCGCTCCATATATCTCTACGCTGTAATCCGAAGAAATAACGGCGTCTAAAGTTTCCAATTCAACGCGCATGTGGTGCGACGCCGGGTTAGGATATACTTTCAGGCGCGTATCCGCCACCGTTGCAGGCAAGGGGTCATCGGTCGAAGTGGGGAAGTCTTTCTTTTTACCCATGACCGGGCGGATCATCAGCGTACCGTCATTGATGTCCTGCTGCCAGGCGCCGGTATTGTACCAAAGATTTCCCTTATCATTGTAGTTACGGTCGAAGCCAACATTCAGGAATCCGGATGTCGTCTGTACCCAGCCAATCCAGTAGTATTTGGTGACGTATACCGCTTTCCCGAAGGCATACTGGATAAACCGGCCTGTTTCCCCGGGCGAATATTCGGTCATGGAGAGGTATACCTGATCGCCGGGGCGTCCGTTGTCGTCGCGCCACACGGCTATCCGGAATCGGTATCTTGAGGAAGCACGGTTGTCTGTGGGGCAAAAATAGAGTTTGACAGCCTGTAGACTGTCGGGCATGAATGTCTCGTAACGACAGGCTATGGCGCAACCGTTCGCATTGTAGCTGTAGCCATAGCCGGTTTCGGGTGTGCCGTCATCGCGGGCGAAATAGTTTTTGAAAAACTGGTAAAAATGCACCGTGTCATTAACTTTCCGGTCGTACTGGTCGGTACCTATGTACCCATTCAGCTCGAACAGTGCGGAATCGACCGAAACAGACTCAAACGGATTGATGATATCCTGTTGAAGGGTCAGGATCTTGCCGGCCTCGATATTCTCGCCGCCAAAGGGAGCGAGGTCATTGGTGATGCCGTTGTACACGTCGGTTGTGGTAAAATATCGGTACACAAAGTGATCGAGGTTGTCGTTATTGCGGTAGGTCATTTTCACTGTTGGTTCGAGTCTGGTGGTAACGGCAAACTGTAACTGGTTCCACGGGATGGACTGGTAACCCCTGATCAGCGATTTCACAGGCGCGATCATGGCCACATCGAGCATTGCTGTGTCGTTTTCGCTCCGGTTCCCGTCCAAACGTACATAGTCGACATGCCAGTGGTCTGCATTACCTTTTCGTCCGGGATTAGACGGATCCTGCTCCAGGCTTACCAGGTTCACAAAGCGGAACTGGAATCCCTTGTGGAGATATTCGTACTCAACAGGGAGAAGCACCTGCTTGAACGGATGCACGGTTGTACCCGGAGTATTCCAAATGGTACGCCATTTCTTCGTAACCGGCGACTTGAACTGAACGATCAGCGAATCGCCCGGTTCGGGATTGTCGCCATAACCCTGCGGCTGGTAGAAAAAACTCAGGTAAACATTATCCAGCCCGCTTACGCCAAGGTCGATGGGGCACGAGGTCAGGGTGTCGGCAGGAAAAGTCGAGGCGGTGTTTTGGTAAACGTTGCCGTCGGCATCCAAAGCATCAAGGGTCGCCACGCCGTTCGAGCGCGGTTGAACGGGATAGTCGTTATTGATGTATACATATCGATCCACCCACAGTTGCCGATCGGGTTGCGATGACTGCGAATAGTATGAAAAATCGTCAATAAACGGCAAACTGACTGTATCCGGCTGCGCGCCCTGTTTCAACATTGACGGTTTGCGATCATGCCATGCAGGATGATGATTGAGCGGAACAACCACCGGCGCCTGTCCAAAGATCGACAGGTTACAAGCCAATAATATAAGGACGACAAGTAATTGAAAGACAAATCGAGTTTGCGAGCTTAACGAAGTTAAAATCGAACATCGAAAATTGGGAGGGTGGAGAAACCTGTGGTTGCTGCTGATCATTCGCTTTCTTTCTCTTGAGGTGCATCCGGCTTTTTTGCTTCATCAACGGTCATCCATACATCAACGGACGATCCGAGCTGAAGTATCGCGTCGGCGGCAGCTGTCGGCCTTTGCTGATAGATAAATGCTTTGAGCGTATCGGCGCTTGTGCTGACAGTGTTGTCATATATAACGCTTATATTCAGAAAATATTTTATCAGGGTTTCGCGCGCTTGTGATAATGTACTCCCCAGGAGGTCGGGTACAGGACCTTTTTCGTCGCTCAACCCGCGCCCCAGTACCAGTTCGATTTCCGAACCTTTCACGATTTCCGTTCCTCTCCGGATTTCCTTTCCCCGGTATAGTTGCTTCAACACATAATCCCGGGCAATGTCGGGTATATAGGTTAGTTGGCCTATGGTCAAGCCTTGCGATTCGAGCGTTGTTTTGGCCTGGCGGAATGATAGATCGACCACGTTGGGCATCTTTACTTTTTCGGGAGCCAGCGCATTGACAACTAAGAATATATTCCGGTTTTCCTTTACTTTTGAACCCGGTTCGGGGTTCTGATAAACCACAGCGCCCGGCTTCACCGAAATAACATACACCGAGTCGGACAACTGCCACCTCATTTTTTGCCCCTGTAACAGTTTCCCGGCTTCGTCCAGCGCCATCCCCCTGACATCGGGTACCGGCAATGCCTCGCCATGATGGGTGTAATGCCGCAATATCACCAGGGTTCCATAAAAGGTGAAAATTCCGAGAAGGATCAGTATCAGAATATTTCTGATGACATAATGGTTGAAAAACTCTTTCAGTTTTTCCAGGATAAACGATGAGTTCGGATTTGTCTTGGCCATTGATTTACTGACGGTAATAAAACGACAAAATTAATGATGATTTTTTCATAAACAAAACGGAGCTTATATGGTAAATACTCCCGTATATATAATCGACGGGGTTATATTCTATTTTATTATTGATTTTCTGCATTTTGCGTCAGTAATCAGTAATCGATCAAATAGTTAATTACTTATTTATGGTTAATTCTTTTTTGGGGCGCTATGAAAAATATTTATACCGGTTAATTTAATTCTTCATGACAACCCCCGGATATTCTTGTTGTATGTACCCAAAAAAATACGATCTTTGCCACACAAAATTTACAGGATGAAATTGACCTTAAAACAGATAGTAATTTCCCTGTCCTTCATGGGTATGCCGCTCTTAGGCATGGCTCAGATGATGGACAGTAGCGCAACGGTGATGACATCATTGCACAAATGGGTAAAATTCGATGGGGTAATTAAAACAAAACTGGAGGTGAGCGCGGAAGACGGCGTGATGCGGTTTAACGTGCGTAATTCGAGGCTCGGCGTGCGAGGCGACATCGGCGAATACGCCAGTTATCGGGTGCAGGTGGAGTTCAGCAGCGAGGGTACTTTCTCTCCGCTTGATCTCTATGGGACGCTGAAACCGGCCAAAGGGCTGAACGTCAACTTCGGGCAGGCTTCGATTCCTTTCGACAACCAGTATATTATTTCGCCTGCCGAAATGATGTTTTCCAACCGCGCATTTGTGGGTAAATATTTCACTCCCGGCTCGCGCGATATAGGAGTCGTGGTGAAGTACAGGTTCCCGTTCGAAGCTTTCCCGCTCGAAGGCGAAGCGGGGATATTCAATGGCGGCAGGATCAACGAGCCGCAATGGACAGACGAGCCGTCGTATGCCGCAAGGCTGATTGCCGGCAGCATGGATGGCTTTCGCGCCAGCGCCAAACTTTATCACTATAACAGTGAAGCCATCGGGATGCTCCTCTGGGGTACCGATGTGCATTATGCAAATGACCGCCTGCGCGTGGAAGCGGAAGTGATGAACCGCACATCGCATACCACGAGCCGCGACCTGTTGGGAATATACATCCAGGGCGCATACAGGTTCGATCTCAGGAACGGGAAAATGTTCCATAGCTTAAGTCCTGCATTTCGCTGGGATGCTATGGGTTACGATGTGGCGGATGCCGGATTTGACGTAAACAGGCTGACTTTTGGCATCAATTTCGGACTGGATTTAAAACCTTTCGAATCGACCTTAAGGATTGACTGCGAACAATATTTTCTCCGCAACAACCATTTTGCCGAACTCGACAACCGCGACCCGCACGTGGCCGACAACAAGGTGACATTAGAACTGGTATTGAGGTTTTAAGGTTCAGGAAACGTTTTGCCGCAAAAGCACAAAGATCTTTCGACAGGGGGTTTTCTATCTGGAAACGCTACCTGGATTATACCCTTTCCGGGAAACTCACTCTAAGATATAGGTATACATAGGTATACGACCCGTCGCATTGTGGGTTTGTTTTTGTATTACCTTTGCGGTTATGACAGAAAAGATGAAAGGACATTTGATTGTCCTGGTTACCAATATATTATTTGGGTTCAATATTCCAATTTCCAAGAGCCTGCTGGCGT
>JAISDP010000221.1 GCA_031264715.1 Bacteroidales bacterium | reverse complement strand
TTTTTCGAAAGCTCCGCAGTTACAGTTAATTTTTTATCTGTATGTAAGTAAACCAGTCTTTCTGCAACAGGTTCCAATTGTTGATTCAACAGAGTAAACTCTGCTATCCCTTGATATGGAAAGTTGTCAACCGGTATTTTTATTTTCAATTCTTTTCCAATCTTTCCCTTTGCAGCACAATAAACTACACCTCGCATTTGCCCAATCAAATAGATCTCCTGCATTGGCATATTATCACTTTGAGAAATACAAAAATGCAATGTGTCATTCTCTTGTTCGAGTAATTGCATAACCATACCTTGCGGGTAAATATCAGGTAACGGAAAGCTTTGATTATTATCCGGAACTACTATCTTATATTGCTTGTTTACTACAGGCATAAACGACAGACTGCCCATCCCCATGTGAGTTGTCTTTAATTCGATGAACGGTTCATTGTCCTGATACAGCATACCTTCCAGCTCAACAGGGTTTCCTTTCCCGTCTGTTGCCTTATAAGCAATAACCGAAGAAATACCGGAAACAAGATTTCCCCCTTCCGGGAAAATTCCCAACCTTACATTTTCAGTTAAAACAGTATCTTCAGGAAAGATATTTTTGTTTATATCTTTGATTATTCTAATTTTCCGTGTAGGAATAATCCCTGATGTGTCATCCCTGTAAACCGAATATTTTGTGAATCCGTTTAAATAGTAGTTTCCGGCCGATAACTTTTCATCCAAATAAATATGTCCGGTGGCTATTCCTTCTGATAATGGGTATATTTCTTGCCATACAATACTGTCATTCTCTGAGGAAAGTTGCAAATAAAGTGTCTTACTGTTAGTTGACAATTCAAAGGAACGGGAATTTAACAGGTAAGCTTTAAACCATAAATCTTCACCTGATTCATAAATATCTTTACTTGTTTGAAAATAGAGTAGATCAAGAGGATGTTTATCATATTCGGCTTGATAAATATCCACAATTGAGTTAAAATTATCCTGAGGATACATCTGTACCTGCGAGAAAACAAACATCATTGCCAACGTAAACCTGATTCTAAACATATGTATAAAGGTTGATTATAACAATGATAAGTAATCTGATTTTAAACATCCTGATGGGTATTAATTAGGTTGAGTCGCAAATGTAATAAAAATCAATAGAATATACATTAAAAAAAATTGGCCCAGCAGCGGTGCACATTTTTTCTATTGATATGGTTTCCCTGACGGGAAATACACCCGATTCTTCTACCAACCGTCTTGTGACGCCGGAAGGCGTCACGATTTGGATAACCCCGTGCAAGCCGCAGGCGTAGCTCGG
Organism: Bacteroidales bacterium; assembly: GCA_031264715.1. Lineage (GTDB taxonomy): Bacteria > Bacteroidota > Bacteroidia > Bacteroidales > UBA4181 > JAIRLS01. The sequence continues at coordinate 17,833 of JAISDP010000221.1, read as the reverse complement.
GGTAGAGACCGGCGACCTTCCCGTCCGAACTGCGAAGCAGTTCAACCCGCTACGGGTTTGCGGGATAGCGCTGTCCTCCATAGTACCCCGTGTTGCGCTTCGCAGGGGGTTATCAACATTGGATGCCTTCCGGCATCCGACCGCAAGCGTGAAACCTTCCGTGCGTATTTTGCCCGTCAGGGCATTCATAGCAATAGAAATAAATGTGGAAAACACCAACGAAATCTCCGTAGGAGATTCATGGTATGAAACTCCCTGGTTGAAATGCCCCGTATTAAATGAGGCTACTTTCAATATGGTTTCCCCGGATGATCCGGGGTCCGCAAGCATGTAAAAATGAAGCGGCTATTAATAAAATGAAGTGGTTTAGAATAAAAATAATAATAAAACTTCGTATATTTGTCATATTAAAAATGGTTACATACTTTCATGTTTTCTCAGGACCGGAAAGTACAATTACTGTATTTAATTCTCGTTACCCGGAAGTATGTATACTTCCGGGTTTTTTCGCATTGCCCGGCTATTACAGCCGCCTGTTCCTTATTTTGTGATTTCGGATAAAAATATGCCGGCAGCAGCCCGACTAAAACTCCCTGGAATTAATTTATCGAAACGAGGTATGCTGCAAGCAGTGTCAACAAATAGTCATGCAGTTCTGTTTTCATGATAGCAAGTACCCTGTACACATGATTTTCTACCGTCCGTACCGAGATTCCGAGTTCATCCGCAATTTCAGCATACGACATTCCTTTCGTACGGCTCATTTCGAATATCCGGCGACTCTGAGGCGGCAGGTTTTCGACGCATTTCTTAATAATATCTTCCATATCCTTCAGGAAGATGGAAGTATAAACTCCATAGTCGGGCGAGAAAAAGTTCAGTTCGGCTTCTTTGAGTTTGAAAGCCATATAGTTTTCGAAGCGCTGATGTATTTGTTGACTGCGAAGATGTAACAGGCAAAGGTTATGTACGGTTTTTCTCAGATAGGCGGCAATGGATGTGTGAATAGCAGTGATGTCAATGTCTTCCCAGAACTTAATAAACGCATCCTGCACCAAATCCCTCGCCGTTTCGGGATCGTCGATAAATTTCCGGCTATAGGCATATAATCGAGGCTGCAACTCTTTGTACAGCGATTCGAAATTGGCTTTCTTGAAATCGGAAACGGTATCCATATAACTTGCAGGATAATAACGAAACGTTTGATGTTACAAAGGAAGGAATTTTTGTAAAAAGAAACACTATTGCCCGAATAAAATTTGGTCTTATTTTTTATATTATTGATATTTAGTTTAGTACGATCGGAAAAGGTGTTTTTGTAATCGGATTTCTTTTTGTCTTATGCTGTGTCATTTTGACAGTTACTTATATCCGGCATGGCATTTGAAAGTGCAAATAAAATATTTTTACCTTTGTACTGTCAAAATATTTAAATGTAATGGATTCAAAATATTCTCAACATATCAAAGGAGTACTGAATTACAGTAAAGAAGAGGCTTTGCGATTGGGTACCCCTATGATCGGGCTGGAACATCTCATGCTGGGTATCTTGCGCGACGGCGAAGGCGACGCTGTGGATATATTGCAGCGATTGGGCGCCGATTTATATACGATACGCAAAATCATCGAAGACCACATCAAACCGGATGTATACCGTGCTATTCCCGAAACGGAAGACATTCCGCTGTCAAAAGCTACCGAACGTATTTTGAAATTAGTTTACCTCGAAGCGAAATCGTTTAAAAGTCCTGAGATCAAAACAGAGCATCTCCTGTTGGCCATCCTCAAAGAGGAAAACGCTTTCGTGACGCAAATGCTGAATGATATGGATATAGATTATATAGCTGTCCGCAGAAAATTGGATGATCTTAATGCGTTACCCGGAATGTCCGGGCTGGAACCGGCTAATGACGTCAAGTCCGACTACACCACCGGCGATGATGACGAACGTATGCCTTTTGGCGGGCAGGAGCAAGGACCGGGCGGTAGAACGCAACAATCATCGGCCAAATCAAATACCGAAACGCCTGTGCTCGATAATTTCGGCGCCGATCTGACCAAAGCTGCCGAAGAGAACCGTTTAGACCCAATTGTAGGTCGCGAAAAAGAAATAGAACGGCTGGTGCAGATATTGAGCCGCCGTAAAAAAAACAACCCGATACTGATCGGCGAGCCCGGCGTGGGTAAATCGGCCATCGTTGAGGGACTGGCGTTGAGAATCACTCACCGTAACGTGTCACGTGTGCTTTTCGGTAAGCGTGTGTTGACGCTCGACCTGGCTTCGATTGTAGCAGGCACGAAATACCGCGGGCAGTTTGAGGAACGCATGAAGGCCATCCTCAACGAACTGCAGCATGCGGACAATGTGATTCTGTTTATCGACGAAATCCATACCATTGTGGGCGCCGGTGGAGCAAGCGGGTCGCTGGATGCTGCCAACATGTTAAAACCGGCATTGGCGCGAGGCGATATCCAATGCATTGGAGCCACTACGCTTGATGAATACCGCCAGTATATTGAAAAGGACGGCGCGTTGGAACGTCGTTTCCAGAAGGTGATGGTAGAGCCTACCAGCGAAGAGGAAACCATCCAGATCCTCAATAATATCAAGGACCGTTACGAGGATCACCATAACGTTACCTATACCCCTGCCGCCATTGAAGCGTGCGTGCGGCTCACCAACCGCTATATCAGCGACCGCCGCCTGCCCGACAAGGCTATCGACGCGCTGGATGAGGCCGGGTCGCGGGCACACATATCCAACATCATGGTGCCCCCACAGGTGATTGAACTGGAAGAAACCATCGAAGAAACCAAGCGCGAAAAAATTGCTGCCGTAAAGAACCAGAACTTCGAGCGTGCTGCGGGTTTTCGCGATACCGAAAAAGTGCTGCTCGAAAGGCTGGACAAGGCAAAAGCCAGTTGGGAGCAGGAACTGTCGAAAAACCGCGTGGTGGTAGATGACGAGAAAGTGGCCGAAGTTGTTGCCATGATGACCGGCGTGCCCGTACAACGTATCGCACAGGCCGAAGGGTCACGGTTGTTGCGCATGGGCGATGAACTGCGCGAAAGTGTTATCGGGCAAAGCGAAGCCATCGATAAGGTGGTGAAAGCCATACAGCGTAACCGTGCCGGCTTGAAGGACCCGAACAAACCTATCGGGAGTTTTATCTTCCTGGGTCCCACGGGCGTTGGGAAAACCCAATTGGCCAAAGTGCTGGCGCATTACCTGTTCGACAGCTATGACAACCTCATTCGTATCGATATGAGCGAGTATATGGAGAAATTTACCGTATCGCGCTTGGTTGGAGCGCCTCCGGGGTATGTAGGCTATGAGGAAGGCGGACAGTTGACCGAGAAGGTACGTCGTAAACCTTATTCAGTGGTGCTGTTAGACGAAATCGAGAAAGCGCACCCCGATGTATTCCACCTCCTGCTCCAGTTGCTTGACGAAGGCCAATTGACTGACAGTTTGGGGCGTCGTATCGATTTTCGCAATACCATTGTCATCATGACCTCCAATATCGGTACCCGGCAGTTGAAAGACTTTGGACAGGGCGTAGGTTTCCAGACCGAATCGCGTGCAGCCCAGGCCAACGATTACAGCAAGAGCGTGGTCGAAAATGCGCTCAAAAAGGCATTTGCACCCGAATTCCTCAACCGTATCGACGATGTGGTACTGTTCAACACACTCTCCAAAGCCGATATCGGCAAAATCATCGACATCGAGCTGAAAGGCTTGTTCGACCGTGTGAAAGCCATGGGCTACAATATCAAGATCGCTTCCGTCGCGAAGGATTTTCTTTGCGAAAAGGGATTCGATGTAAACTTCGGAGCACGGCCGCTGAAACGCGCCATCCAGAAGTACCTCGAAAACCCGATGGCCGAAGTGCTGATCAAGCAGTCGCCCAAAGGCGGCGGAACCATCCGTATCGGTTACAACAAGAAAAAGGAAGAGCTGATTTTTAAAATCATCCACACTGCCGAAACGGAACAGGAACCTTAACTTACTTTGCTCCAATCCACTTCTATATTTATCTGTTTCAGAATATTACTTCTCAGCAGGATATTTTTTTGTTGATTCAAACCCGGGTCATCTTCGAGAATATCTGAAGCAGCATTGCGTGCCAGTTGCAGTAATTGCCCATCGGTAGCCAGGCTGGCGATGCGTAATTCGAATGGGGCGCCGCTCTGCTGTGTGCCGTCAATATCGCCGGGGCCGCGCAGTTTCAGGTCGGCTTCGGCAATGGCAAAACCGTCGGTGGTCGACACCATGGTTTGCAGGCGTTTTCGTCCATCGGCGCTTAGCTTGTATGAGCTTAGCAGGATACAGTATGACTGGTCGGCGCCACGCCCTACGCGGCCGCGTAGCTGATGCAATTGCGACAGGCCGAACCGTTCGGCGCTTTCGACCACCATCACCGAAGCATTGGGCACATCCACGCCCACTTCTATCACCGTGGTGGCCACCATAATCTGCACTTTGCCTTCTTTGAACAGCCGCATGGCCAGATCCTTTTCCGCCGCAGACATCCTGCCGTGAACCATCATCACGCTGTAGCCGTCTTTTTCCGGGAAGGCCGCCCGTATCTGCTCGAAACCCATTTCAAGGTTTTTATAATCCAACTTCTCCGACTCGCCAATGAGCGGGTAAACAACATATACCTGCCGTCCTTCGCTAATCTGCCGTTGCATGAACTCAAACACGTCCCCGCGGCGGTTGTCGAAGTAGTGTACTGTTTTCACCGGCTTGCGGCCGGGCGGCAGTTCATCGATTACCGATACTTCCAGGTCGCCGTATACGGTCATGGCCAGCGTGCGCGGGATGGGCGTAGCCGTCATCACCAGCACATGCGGCGCTTCGGCGTTTTTCTTCCACAGCCGGGCGCGTTGTGCCACGCCAAACCGGTGCTGCTCGTCGATGATCACCAGCCCGAGGCTGGCAAACTGTACCGTTTCTTCAATGAGTGCATGTGTCCCGACCAGTATGCGTATGCTTCCGTCGGTCAGTCCCTCGTGTATCGCACGCCGGTCTTTCTTCTTGGTAGAACCGGTCAGCAGAGCGATGTTCAGCCCCATCCCCTCAAGCATCTTTGCGATGGTTTGCCTGTGCTGTGCGGCCAAAATTTCAGTGGGCGCCATCAGGCAGGCCTGATAGCCATTGTCGAGCGCAATAAGCATGAGCATGAGCGCTACCAGCGTTTTTCCGCTACCAACATCACCTTGCAGCAGTCGGTTCATTTGCTTGCCGCTACCCATGTCCTTGCGGATTTCGCGGATTACCCGTTTCTGTGCGCCTGTCAGTTCAAACGGCAGGTATTCCGAATAGAATCGGTTAAAATAATCGCCAACCGTCGTAAAATTAAAACCTTTGACGCAGGCGCTGCGTTCCTCGCGCAGATACAGCATGCGCAACTGTATCTGGAACAACTCCTCGAACTTGAGCCGGTGTTGCGCTTTCTGCAAAAGAAGTGCGCTTTGCGGGAAATGGATATTAAATAACGCTTCGTGCAGCGGTAATAGGCGGTATTGTTTGATCAGTTCATCGGGCAGGGTTTCAGGAACATCGGTTTTCATCCCCTGCCAAAGCGTCACCATCAGCCGTCCGATGACACGCGAAGTGATATAGCTGTTCTTGAGGCGTTCGGTAGCGCTATAATGCGCTTGGAGCATGGCCGCGATGCCTTCCTCATGCTTTTCGGCGGGCTCCATCTCGGGGTGTATAAAATTCACATGGCCGTTAAATTCGGTTGGTTTGCCGAATACTACATAGTCGCCTCCCTGTTTGATGCTTTGTGTCAGGTACTTGACGCCTTTGAAAAACAGGAGGGGTATCGAGCCCGTATGATCGGACAATTGTACCACCAACCGCTCTTTGTGCGGCACGCCTTCCTTCCGCACAGAAGCAATGCGCCCCCGTACCTGGATGTATGTATCCACCGGCTGTACGTCCTTGATGGCGTAAAACCCGGTACGGTCGATGTGCTTGTAGGGGAAATAATACAGCAAATCGCCGAACGTATGGATGTTCAGTTCCTTGCCAAGCAACTCGGCACGCCGGGGACCGACGCCCGCCAAAAATTTGATGTCCTTTTCCAGATAAGCGCTCATCAGTTGATCCATTTACCGACGGCTGCAAAGCTACGGATTTTTTAATATTTTCCCACAAAGACGCAAAGAGCACAAATATTTATTTATATTTTATCAGCATAGATCAGCATAGTTAATTAATTACATACAACTGAAATTTAGTTGTTTAAATTTTATATTTCAGTATAATAAATTAATTTTTTTCTATATCATATCAGCATGGATCAGCATAGTCAATAGAATACAAATAACGTGTTCGGCGGCATTTATTCCCATTCGCACGAAAATTATTTTTTCAAGTTCCGCTGTTCCTTAAACGGATCTCCCTTCTTATCAATCGACACTACCCACCTGAACGCATTGACGAACAAAAGATTTTGCGTAGCATCCGTAAATTCGGTATCGCCATGCCCCATGTTCAGGTAAATCATGCGGTATTTCTTGTTGGTCCATACGATGGGAAAATCGCCGAAGTTCACCACATCCTTGATGCCGAGCGGGTAATTGTCCGGCGAAATACTCGCCAGCACTTCCACATCTTTGTTTTCCCTCGGACTTGGATTCCATTGATACCACTCACTTTCGGGAACGATGAATGATGCCGGCAGATTCCTGGTTACCGGGTGGCTGGTGTTGTCCAACGTTACCTTTACAGGTTGCGGAGGCCAATTGTTGCAATAGAAAACACCTCCTCCCAAGAAATCGAGAAACCACGGCCACTTGGTGTTTTTGTCGTTGTAGGCCGCCACGTGAAAGCCCATCCAGCCGCCACCATTCTCCATATATTGCTGAAAGGTTTCGCGTTGCTCCTTTGTGTTCGGATACCCGTTGAGCATCACCACCAAATCGTATTCCTTGAGTTTTTCGTATGGATATTCGGATAAATCCATCGTGACATTAAGTATAAAACCGTTGCCGTAATTCAGTTTCCTGAAAAACTCAACACCTTGTTCGGCAAAAGTTACATGTGCTCCTTCGGCATGCCTGGTGTGGTAGATCAGTACCCTGAACCGCGGACCGGAAGCATATTGCGCCGGGTATTGCTGCGCACGAAGCGATGAAAAGGAAACGAAACAAAAAACGATCAATAAACAGAAACGCAGAGGATTAATTTTCATGACAATACGATTTGGTTTATAAGGAAGCTACAATGTTAATGTTAAATTTATAAACTGATGTCTAAAATTTACCAAAAAAATTCATTTTGTCAGATTTCAAACCTTATTTAACAGATTTCAAACTTTGTTTCCTGTTGATTGTCTATTTTTGCAAGCATAGCATATAATATTTCCGATATGAAAAAATGTATTTACGCACTGGTTCTATCTGTGTTTATTGTTTCCGGCGGATTCATCCGGGCGGAAGAATCTTATTCCAAACCGAAATTTAAGGTATTGGTGTTAACTGAACGGGGCGGCGGGCACGAGGGGTTTGTTGCCGCGGCTCTACAATGGCTTAATGGCTTTGCCAAAGCTAATAATTTCGAATTTACCGAGATCAACAATACCCAAAAAATAAATGTTAAATTCCTGTCGGAATATAAGATATTCCTTCAATTGGATTTTCCGCCCTACACGTGGAGTGATGAGTCGAAAGCCGCTTTTGCGGAATACATTGAAAAAGGAAAAGGCGGCTGGGTAGGTTTCCACCATGCCACCCTGTTGGGTGACTTTGACGGTTACCCGATGTGGCAGTGGTTCTCCGATTTCATGGGCGGCATCAAATTCAAGAATTATATTGCCAAAACGGCTTCGGGAACAGTAAATGTGGAAGATGCCAAGCACCCGGTGATGAAAAACGTCCGTGCTTCGTTTACACTACATGACGACGAATGGTATACCTTCGACAAAAACCCGCGCCCGAACGTCCACGTGTTGGCAACTGTGGACGAAGCAAGCTACAACCCGCCTTCGGACATCAAGATGGGCGACCATCCCGTGGTTTGGGTCAATCCAAAGATGAAGGCGCGTAATGTGTACGTCCTGATGGGACATCATGCTTCACTGTTCCAATCTGCGGACTTTACCACTATGTTTGGAAATGCAATCCTTTGGGTTGCCGGGAAAAAATAGTACACGTCCGGCTTCTTCATATGTAAAGCCATTTTTACTATTATCTTATCATCACATTTTCAATAAGAGAAGGGAATGGCAAGCATCTTGTGTTGGACATTTTGGTTAAATTCAAAAAAATACTACATTCGCGTTATCGTTAATGCATCAATAGAATATTGTGGCTAAGGTTTCCCAGTATGAATAAAACTAAAACCGGTCGACTTTTTTACGTGTCAGTATGGCTGATGTTATATACCAATGTAATGTTGGCCGATTCGTTCCGTCATTTGAATGTCGAAAACGGGTTGAGTAGCCGCCGGGTATTCCAGATAGCAAAGGATTCAATGGAATTTGTATGGTTTTTTACCTATGCCGGGGTCGACCGTTATGACGGTTCCGAGATCAGGCATTACCGGTTAAGCGAAAACCTGCATCAGGAAGACAACCTGCTATCATCCACACAGATGATATGCGACAGGAACAGGAATGTCTGGGTGTTGATGAAAAACGGCAAGATATACAGCTACAACCGGTCGAAAGATAATTTTACATTCCGCATCAACCTGGCCGATTACCTGCCTGAAACCACCATAGCGCTCAATGCTTCGATGTTCGACCGCGACAATCGTCTGTGGTTGTGCCTGTCGTCGGGATTGTACTATTTCGATTTTGACAGGAACCGGCCGGTCCTGGTGTCCGGATTTGATGGCGAACCGGTCACGGTTATAACACAGGGGCCCGGCAATGAGTTGTTTGCAGGTACTTATAATTATGTCTATCGGCTGGAGAAAGAGTCAACAGGTTTTTCCATTGCCCGACTTTCGGGAATCCCTGAAGTTCGCATCGAGTCGTTGCTTTTTCATGGGAATAAACTGTATGTCGGGATGTTTTCGAATAGCGCTTATGTTGTCGATTTCAATAAAAAAGAAACCATTCCATTATCACATTTCATTCCGGACGTTCCCGTAAGGGCTATTGTAGCTACAAACGACGGGCGGATACTGGTCGGTACGGATGGTTCCGGCTTTTACAGCATTGATGCAGTCAGCAATCGCCTGTTGCAAAAGTATATGTCGGATGAAGACATCAGCACAAGTCTGAGTGGCAATACCGTTTGCGATATCCTTGTCGACCGGGCTAACTGTATCTGGATCGGCACATCCACCAACGGTGTTAGCATCCTCGATCCCAATCTGCCTAAAGTCAAGATGGTTCGGCACGAATCAAGGAACGCTAATTCGCTGGTGTCCAATCATGTGAATGTGATACTTGAAGATTCGGACGGTGACTTGTGGTATGGAACCAATAACGGGATCAGCGTTTATTCGGTCAGGAGTGGCCAATGGAACCATTTTTCGGGTGAGAGTGGCGAGACAAGTCCGGTGGTACTGGCTTTGCACGAGGACTCTAATGGGAATGTGTGGGCCGGAGGGTTTGGTATTGGAGCGTGGTGTATCGACAAACGTTCCAAACGTACACAGAAACTTGAGGTAAGGCGCGAAGGTTCATCATCCGGGCTATCCACGCCTTATATCTACTCTATTTATATCGATGGCGACGACATCTGGTTCGGAGGTATCGAAGGCGAATTGACGCGGTATAATCTTCGTGCGAAATCATTCACATATTATCCGGTAGGGTGTATCGGCGATATAAAAGCCGGCGAGGGCAATACGCTACTGCTTGCCACTTGTGCCGGATTAATCGTTTTTAATAAGGATAACGGACAAGGGACATTGTTCAACGAGTTTGGCGGTATCCCGCTCAACAGTCCTATACGGTGCCTTTACCGGGCATCGTCGGGCGATGTGTGGCTCGCGACCGACGGTAGGGGCCTGATCCGCTTCCATCCCGATAATGGAAACTCCGAATTGTTTACGCTCGAAGATAAATATGCCACCAACTCCATCCTCAGCATGGTGGAAGACGATATGAAACGTATCTGGTTCGGTTCCGAAAACGGGCTTTATTGCCTCGACCCGCGCAATGGTATGATCGTCAATATGGACGAATATATCGGGATGGATGGCGAAACCTACAATGCGAATGCCGGTATCAGGCAGCGAAACGGCAACCTGGTTTTCGGAACGGCAAAAGGAACTGTAGAATTTTCGCCCGATTTTACGTTGGACAGCAAGGATTCGGCCAAACTGGTATTCACCGATTTCATGCTTTCATACAAATCGTTACCCGTTGACGAACCCGGTTCACCTTTACAGAAAGCTATTGACGAAACTTCGTTTATCTCTTTGAAATATGCGCAGAATTCTTTTTCGTTCTCCTTTTCGGCCATCAATTTTCATCAACCTCATAAGATTCAATATATATGCAAGTTGGATGGTTTTGAATACGAATGGCACGAAGCGTCAAGTCACGTCGGTTATACCAATATAAGCCCGGGGGAATACAAATTCCTCTTGAAAGCGATCAACAAATACACAAAGGCGGTTATTGACGAAAGGAGCATCGAAATTATTGTCGGTCGGCCGTGGTGGGCTTCCGGCTGGGCTATCATGATCTATGTTATACTGCTTGTTGTTATCACGCTTCTTGTGCTCCAATACGCCAAGACACAGATGGATGAACGTAATTCGCGGGAAAAAATCGGTTTCTTTACCAATATCGCCCACGATATACGCACTCCTGTTGCGTTGATCAAGGCGCCTCTCAGCGAACTGGAAAACGAAAACCTGACAGATCACGGCAGGCAAACGCTTACCACTGCCGTTAGGAATACCGAGAAATTGTTTTCATTAGTCACACAGTTACTCGATTTCCAGAAAGCCGATCTTTCAGAGATCAAAATGGTGATTTCCGAAAATGACTTGTATTCGTTCATGAATGAGAAAATAGCGGCTTTCAAGATTGCGGCCATGCAAAAGGACATCAGTTTGAAGATGGTAACGGATTTTGAGCAGTTGGAAGTATATTTCGACCGCGATAAAATCAACAAGATTATGGACAATCTATTGTCTAATGCTATCAAATATACTCTTGCGGGAGGCGCTGTCACCGTGACCCTTTTGCACAGCAAGGAAAACTGGTCGGCCGAAGTTCAGGACACCGGGATAGGAATACCGGCCGCCGAACAGAAGAACCTCTTCAAACAGTTCTACCGCGCCGGCAATGCAGCTAACTCGAAGGAAACCGGCTCCGGCATCGGCTTGCTGCTTACCCGCAAATTGGTAACGTTGCATCATGGCGAGATACAGTTTTCGAGTGTCGAGAATAAGGGTTCTACTTTTAAAATTATCATTCCTGTTGGGAAAGCTCCGGGAAAAGACGGCCATGTTGTATCTGCCGGAGAAAAAACGGGAAGTATTATGGGGACAGATACTTCGTGGGGAAAAATATTACTTGTGGAGGACAACGATGATATGCGCGCTTACCTGAAAAGCAGCCTGATGCAGGAATTTCAGGTAACTGACATGCCCGACGGACGGTTGGTTGCGGAACAGATTGCGGATATTAACCCGGATATTGTGATTTCGGATGTGTTGATGCCTTACCTGCGCGGTGATGAGATGTGTCGCATGTTGAAATCGAATGTAGAAACGAGCCACATACCGGTGATCCTTCTCACTGCCTTGAGCGACAAGGAAAATATTATCATGGGTTTGGAAAGTGGCGCCGATGATTATATCACCAAGCCTTTCGATACGGCGGTGTTGAAGGCGCGTATCAGGAATATTCTGCATAACCGTGAGAAACTGCGTAGCGCGGTATCTTCCTGGAACGTTCCTGCCGAAGAAATCGCTTATACGAATGAACTGGACAAAGAATTCATGAATAAAGCCATAGAGTTGATTGAGAAAGAAATGTCCAACCCTGATTTTTCCGTCAATGAGTTCTGCCTGGCTATGGGGATGAGCCGCTCGTCGTTCTACAACAAAATCAAAATCCTTACCGGACAGGCGCCCAACGATTTTATCCGCATCATCCGCCTCAACAAAGCCCGCGAATTACTGAAATCACAGAGGTATAATGTTTCCGAAGTAGCTGTTATTGTTGGATTTTCAGATGCAAAATATTTCAGTACAAGCTTTAAGAAACAGTTCGGAATGAGTCCAAGTAAAGTGGGAGGTAATGATTAAGGGTGTGTTGCGTTGTAGAGACGCGATGCATCGCGTCTTTGCCACTGTCAGGGTCAAGACCGCAAATACGTATACCACCGCTGTCAGGGTCAAGACTGCTGACAGGGCGGGAAACGCCGTTCGAACCTTTGGGCTTGCTTCCATGCGTTGAGACACTAATACCTTGTGCGATGACAGGAAGCTTCTTTTTGTTTCTCAATTACATTCCTGTCTGCCTGATAATAAAATGAAAATTCTTTATCAAGTTTCTGCAAAAATGCTTTTACTTCCTTATTAATATGTGGGTTATCTAAAATATTTTTATCGCAAATTATTATTGTATGGCCTTTGGAACGACTTGTGGCTACATTGAATAATCGCGGTTCCAATGAATAGTGCAGCCCCGTATTGGGGATTACATAAATTGCAATATCAGTAGTCAATCCCTGAACGCGAGACACAGTTTCAACAAGTAAATTTTTATGATTGCCAACGGTCTGATATATCGCTTTCTGCAATGCTTTTGTGGTTTCAATATAATAAGTCAATACGGAAATATGCAATTTCTCATGGATTGACAATAAATGTTTCACCAATTCAGCGGCTATTTTCAGAGCGTTTTCAGGCTTCTTATTACCTGTATCCAAATCGGCTTTGATTAGAGTTGCGCCACCTTGTGGATTTAAGTATTTGCTATAAGCAGGATTCATTTCGGGAAATGAAAGAGGAACATCTTTTTTTGCTTTCGACAGCAAACTGTTATTGTAAAAAATGCCTGTGTAATTCGCCGCTCTTTCCGGCAAACGATATGTTTCTGTGAGTTGGTAGTTGGGAATGGCAGTCATTTCGGACAATGTCTTTAAGCCGTCCACCAACGCCCCACAGTTCTTTTTCCGAACTTTGTCTTCGTTAATGGAAACTATGGGCGGCAACTGTTTTATGTCGCCAATCCATATATTTTTCTTGCCCAAAATTTTTGCTGCACCAAACATGGCAAGTAGCGCCTGACTTGCTTCATCTACTATTACATAATCAAACTGTTGCCCTTCAATTGCTTGAGCCGCTTTGCGGCTTGTAATATAAAAGGTGGATAAAATTAACCGTCCCGGCTGTGGATTGACCTCTTTGGTTTGTTGTAAGTCGGGTATTTCTTTGGCTTCGTCTGTTGATATTTTTGTTTTGAAAATCCGGTGTTCTTTCAACAAATCCTGTAAAGCAGGTTTTTCATTAACTTCTATCAAAGCCCTGTTTGTCAAGGCCGTAACTAAAACCGATTTGCCCTGTTTGCAAAGTTTCTCGCACATTTGTGCAATAAGATGGGTTTTGCCTGTTCCCGGAGGTCCCTGCAAAATCAAAGTATCTCCAAGTGTCAGCTGATTCAGTATAAAATCGGGAATGTTGCTTTTATTGTCAAGCAAAACAGGCTGCCAGTCTGTATTTTGAAAATCCCGGTCTAAAATCTGACTTACAGTTTCCGAATGATTGTTCTGCACAATTTTTTGAAGACTGGCAATATATTCGTAAGGCGGTTTGTTTGGCCCCAAAAGCAAAATCATTCCTGCCGCTTCTGAAATATTGACGGCAAAATCCAACTCAACGCCTCTAAATCCTGCTAAACAGAAATCTTTCTCTAAATTCCCGTTTTTATCTTTCGAGGGCGTTTGCCAGATACATACGGCTTCTGTAAAATTTCCTTTTGCTTTTATCAGGTCGCCATACGTTTTATTTTCCCATGTTCGATAATCACGCAATTCCTTCGGAACGGTAAAACAATACAGATAATCCCCTTTGCGAGGTAATCCTCGCTTGTTTGAGAATTTCAAAATCATTTCGCCGTCCTCGAATTTCAAAAAGTGAGCTACAAAAAGTTCTTCTCTTTCCTGTAAAAGGAAAGTAGCGGGAGTATCTAATTTTTGCCTGAATGTTTCTGTCTGTGCACGAAGTTCTTCTTCGAGAAATTGGTAATGTTCTTGTCGGGGGTATATCATAGCAAACTGTCATTGTCTGGGGTTAAATCTTTTTCTGTTTTTCTTTCATCAAAGCTATAATCATTAAGATTATCGGCAGTACTGTAATTGTCAGATCTAATACTATTGAAATCGAAATGCACATTGCTGAAATAATGTAGCAGCTCTGCAAATTTCTCTAATCTATTTTCATAATCAAGATTTTCAGTGCTGAAACTTATAGATAGTTTATCTTGTTTTCTTAACAAATCAAAGAGTTTCAAATAACTTAACTTTCCATTACCAAAATGCACCCAAAACATTGAATTTGGTTTCATGAGTTGCATCCATTCATTTGCGCCAATTTTCAACGGCGCATCTTGATATTTGTAACTCTTAACCACAAGCGGATATTCTACGTTGTTTTTTATAACGCCGTCTATCGTTGAATAGCCCTCAATTCCTTTTGAAAAATTATAACCTTCTTTTTCTAAGTGTTCTTTGACAATTTGTTTTGCCTCGCGGTTTGTTTCTATTTGATCTTTTACGCTTATACCACCACCATAGCCAACCGCAATAACGACATCTTCTCTCACTGTAATATCATCGCCTTTTCTTTTAATTGCTTCTTTTATATCTGCGATTTCTGAAGAGTCGGGATTTATTTGCTCTAATTCTTTGAGTTTTGCCTCCAGTTCTATTTTTTCTTTTTCAATCTGTTCTTTTTCTGCTAAAAGTTTTTCTAATTCTTCGTTTTTACTTTTTAATTTAGTATTTTCTTCTTTTAATCTTGCATTTTCATTTACAATATCTTCCTGTTTGTTAAATAAATTCGCAATTTCTTCTTCATCAAACAGTTTAAACCTGTTTTTATGTAGATATGGGAATAATTCTTTTGCCTTATCTTCATTTTTGTTAATCCACAAATACATTCGCTTGAAAATTTCTTTTGTACTTTCGCTACGGGGCATTTCAGAAAATTTGGGTTTTATCAAATCAGTTATTTCCTGTGCAAAATGTTTCGGTTCTCTTTCTGCTGATTTTGGCAATTCAAAGAAAATGGAATTATTGATAAGTTCTTTTCGTATGGATTTGCCTAAAAGTTCTAAAATATCTTTCAAGTCCTCGTTCAAATTTCCACAATCTGAAATCAAATTATCATAAGAAGTGAAATCCCCGTTTTGATTTGGAATTATCGGTTCTGTTTTCTGTTTCAATTGCTCAATTACCCTCTGTTCTTTTACAAATTGAATAAATCCGTTCAACCACTCAATAGTTTTATCATTTGATTCTAAATCTAAAAATACAGTTAATCCGGCAAGATTTTTCTGGTCACTAACAATTTTCACTAATCTTTTAATTTGTGGCGTATCACAGTTTTTCCATATTGCTTCACTCCAATCTGCAAGATATTTTTTTTCAGATAACTCAATTTTCAGTTGTTTGCAATAGTTGTACAGTTCTTCTCTATGCTTTGGAAATGACGTATCCTGTGAAAACAAACAAAGAAGATACTCTCTTCCTCTTTCTCTATCCGGTTTTCCATTAACATCTTTTTCTTCGAGTTTTTTATTTATTTCTTCAATAATGACTTCCTGGTTTTTATCACCATACGAAATTTTATCAATTCTTTTTACTTGTTTGTGCAATAAATATGTTTTTGGGTCTGTGGTTAAAATTGATAAGACATTTTTCAATTCTTCATCAATATTATTATCAATGTATAAGAGATTTGGATTTTTAAAATCTCCATTTTGATTTGGAATTATTGCATATTCATAAAGACTGCTATGATTTGAAGTGATTTTAGAATTTAAACTGTCCTTTATAAACGCCTCTTCAAAGTCTAACAATTCATAATATTCATTGAGCCAGGAAATTGATTTATCTATGTCATTATCTATTAATTTTGATAGATTTATAAGTTTTTCTTCATTTGTAATGAATTTAGAGATTGTTTCCAAAGTGTCTTTACGGCAATCATTCCAAAGTACGTTATCCCAGTTATGAACATTACGTTTTGCAGGAATTTTATCAGGGAAAAGCTTATATTCCAATTCCCAAATTTTTTCACGGACTTCATCTTTTGTATGGTGAGGAAAATAGATACTGTTGTTCCCCTCACTGTCTTTTATTGGAACAAATTCTCCATTTTCCAACTCAACAATTGGCAATGTTTTAAGTTTAGTTCGAGTGTTTTTTTGAAAACTATTTTCTATCCAGGATTTTGAAAACCATTCTCTTTCTTCCGGTGTATTTGTATTTGCCAGATTATAAAGATTTCCCCATTGGGTTTTAACGGCATAATCAAGTAATTTGTAATACAAATTTATTGATTCAAGAAAAAGTCGCTTGTTTTGAGTAATTTTTGGTTCTGAATCTTTATCTGTCAACCATATACCATCGCGAGATTCGGTTGGGTTAAAGTCGGAACTGTTAATGATTACAGGCATATTGAATGTTCCTGTGCCGATTAAGGGAAAATCACAAAAAAGGCGGGGTAAATTTTCGGTAAATTCTTTGATATAAGCACGTTCATTTTGATATTCAATTTCAATAGCAATCGCAACATTATCAACTGCAAGTTTAACTATATGAATTATTTGAGAATTATCATTATCTTTAATTGCAATTTTACACAGTTCAATGTCTTCGTTAAGTTTTTCTCTGTTTACTACTTCATAAACAAGATTTTGATTTACAATATTTACAGATTTAATCATTGACGAAAAAGCCATCGTGTAAAGTAATGAAGTTCGCAAATCATTTATTCCGATTTCTGCCACTTGTTTGCCTTCTTCATTAAGATTATATGAAAATGTTGTGTTGAAATCATTTGCATTAAAATCTTGATACGTTGGCTTTTCATCAAGCGTATCTCTGACTTCTACCGATCTGTTTACACTTTGTTCTATTTCATCTTTTGTTCTGCCGCTTCTGTCAAGGGGCAAAACAAATTGTCGATAGTCCAAATCCGGCTCTTTGGCTACGCCTGTTATTTCAACCTGTTCAGAAAGCAAGTGTGTAGTTAGAAAGCCTGTGCCAAACTTACCCGTTGGTTTGTGGTTAAACTCCTGTTCGCTTACTTCCCGGTCTTTGTTAGAAACCTGACGGATTAGGAATGTAATATCGTTGGCGGTAAAACATTTGCCGTTATGGCTAAAAAGCAATTTGTCGTCAGACAAATCAATTTTTATTTCAACGGGCAGGTCTCGCTGTACTGCATCTTTGGCGTTTTGTATCAGTTCCCACACCCAGCGTCTTTTCATATTTTCGTTAGCGCCAAGGCGTAGTTTGTCCATTTTTTCCAAAATATCCCTTGCGATAGAAGCAGTAAATGCTTCTGTGTCGGCTTGTTTGAATTTATCTTTGTAATTCATATTGCTATATTTATTTTGTAAATTTCCCCAAATCTACCCTGTTCCCCTATATGGGTTTAGAAAAACTTGTCAGGGTCATAATTATAACACTAATATTTTATGATAATACATAATTTAATCCCGGCAGCCAATGTGTTCACTTTATTTGCCTGATTAGTGTATAGCAGGCTATTATGTATCAGGATTGAAGGGTTATCATTGTTATACTCTATCAATTGTTGATTTTTATTTCCATTCCGTATATCCCAAAAACCATAATCCAGATAGAAACCTGTGCGTAGTGCCCATTT
>JAISDP010000188.1 GCA_031264715.1 Bacteroidales bacterium | reverse complement strand
GTTCGGGACGCGTGGCCATCACCCGCGAGAAGGTGGAGCGGCTGAGCGATATGCTGGCCGTGATGGAAGAAAAGGTAAAGCGCGATCAGTTGCTGGATCAGGAGCAGTGAGGAACACCTTCATATCAGAGCGCCCCCTAAAAGCCCGGTATCAGGTATAGTCTGCTAAAAATCTTATTGAACAGTATGATGCTATTATATTTTTGGGTAAATTTGCGCCCGTAAAAGTAAAAAGGTACCGAAAACTGTTGTGGTTTTAAAAACGGAATCCGGAAGAAAATCAAATAATAAAAGGTAAAAAACAAAAATCAAATAAATATAATGGAATATCTGAATTATTTCCTGGACTTTATCCTGCACCTGGATGTTCATCTGGCCGGGTTAGTGGCGCAATACGGGGCATGGGTGTATGCGATCCTGTTTGTTATTATTTTTTGCGAAACGGGCTTGGTGGTAACACCTTTCCTGCCGGGCGATTCGTTGCTGTTTGTAGCAGGGGCGCTGGCATCATTGCCAACCAACAGTCTGAACGTACACCTTCTGGTGGCGCTCATGATTGGCGCAGCCATCCTGGGCGATGCCGCCAATTATACCATTGGGCAGCTCTTCGGCAAGAAACTGTTCAGTAATCCCGATTCGAAGATATTCCGCAAAAGCTACCTGGATAAAACACATGCTTTTTACGAACGACATGGAGGCAAAACCATCATACTTGCCCGTTTTGTCCCTATCGTACGAACGTTTGCTCCCTTTGTTGCGGGCATGGGCCGAATGACCTATCGTCATTTTGCGCTGTTTAACGTTGTCGGAGGGATTGCCTGGGGAGCGCTGTTCACCTACGTCGGATACTTATGCGGAGGATTGGATTTTATTCAGGAAAACCTGAAAATACTGATCATTGCCGTCGTCTTCGTATCGCTGCTCCCGATGGTGTTCGAACTGTGGCGTAACCAGAGAAGGAGACCAAGCCCCCTCCCAAACTCAAAACATTGAACATATGTCCGAATCATTAGAGAAGTTTGCGCTAAACAAAAAAATTGCGAAACAAGGCCTGGTGCATAAAGTAGGCCTGATCGGTTGCGGCGAAGTGGGGCAGGAAGTTGCCCGCATTGTCAGCCAGGCCGGTATCGAGCTGGTGTTTATTGAAATAAACGAACAGCGGGTTGTTGAAGCCGACAGGCTGATACAACTGCAACTGGACGAAATGATCAACCACTGGGGGCTCACACAGGGTGATAAACGGGTAATCCTCTCACGCATCAAGGGTACTACCGATTACAATTCTATCCGCAATTGCGACCTGATCATCGAAACCATCAGTTCGGACAACCCGCTGCACGACCGTATTGAGCTGTTCCGGCTTATCGAGGATTATGTGAGCCCCGAAACGCCGATCACCAGCAGTGTATCGACCCTGATGATTACCGACATCGCTGCCGGCATGAAATTTCCCGAAAGGGCGATAGCGCTGAATTTCTTTGCTTCGCCGTCGTCGGTGCGGATTGTGGAGGTGGTGTGCGGCTTGCAAACCAGCAAGCGATCGCACGAGCTGGTGTGCCGTTTCGCAAAGATGATCGGCAAGGAACCCATCACCGTTAACGAATCGCCGGGCAGTATCAGTACCAGGTTGATCGTTACACTGATCAACGAAGCATGCAACACGCTGGTGGAAGGCGTAGCGAGCGTCGAAAATATTGATAAAATCATGAAGCTGGGATTCGGGATGCAGCATGGCCCGCTCGAATTGGCCGACCGCATCGGGCTCGACAAGATACTGCGGTATATGGATCATCTGTTTGCCGAGTTCGGATTCAATAAATTCAAGGCATCGCCCCTGGTCAAGCGCCTGGTGAGAGCCGGCCACCTGGGTATACGAACCGGTAAGGGGTTTTACGTGTACGACCGGAACGGATATAAGACAGGCATGAACGTACTGTCGACACAAATCGTCAGCAGGCAGGATCATTAACATTTAAAATTCATGAAAATTATAGTTATCAACTGCGGAAGTTCATCCGTTAAATATCAACTGTTCGACATGGACGGTCCTGCTATCCTGGCCAAAGGGGTGGTGGAAAAGATCGGCCTCAACGGGTCGTTTATTAAGCACGAATCCAACGGGTCTAAAAATACATTCGAGGGCGAAATCATCGACCACCAGGCAGGCATCGAATACATGCTCGGTATCCTGATCAGCAAGGAACACGGTTGCATCAGTAGTTTCGACGAGATCGACGCTGTTGGCCACCGGGTGGTGCATGGCGGCGAAAAATTCAATTCAAGCGTGCTCATCACCGACGAGGTAATCGCCATGCTCGAAGAATGTATACAGCTGGCTCCCCTGCATAACCCGCCCAACCTGAGCGGCATATACGCAATGAGCAGCCTTCTGCCCAATGTCCCGCAGGTGGGTGCGTTCGATACGGCCTTCCACCAAACGATGCCCGACCATGCTTATATGTATGCCATACCTTATTCGCTGTACACGAAACATGCCATCCGCCGGTACGGATTCCACGGAACAAGCCATCGTTACGTACTGCGGCGCGCACTCGAAATCCTGGCCGGCAGGAATGTCGGCAGGATCATCACCTGTCATTTAGGCAACGGAGCTTCGGTAGCTGCTATTGTCGACGGCAAGTCGGTGGACACATCCATGGGGCTTACGCCGGTTGAAGGGCTGGTGATGGGTACCCGCTGCGGCGATCTCGATCCGGGCATCATCACCTATGTAATGCAGTGCGAGGATATAGGCCGGGGAACGGTGAATACGCTGATCAATAAACACAGCGGACTGCTGGGCGTAAGCGGGGTATCATCGGATATGCGCGAACTGGAAGCAGCCTCGGCTAAAGGCAACGAACGCGCCCAGTTAGCATTGCGCATGTTCCGCTATCGTATTCGCAAGTACATCGGCGCGTACGCGGCTGCCATGGGCGGTGTGGATGTTGTGGTGTTTACCGGCGGTATCGGCGAAAATTCGGACAGTACACGCTACGAAATCGCGAAAGACATGGAATTTCTCGGCCTCGAATTCGATAAGGATAAAAATGCAGGGGTGCGCGGCGAGGAAAAGATCATCAGCAAGGACGGATCGCGTGTGACTGCAATGGTGATCCCAACCGACGAAGAACTGGTAATAGCGCAGGATACCGAAGCAATTATACGGGCAGAAAAATAACCGCCGCCAGACACAAGACCCTGACAGGGTGGAAACGCAAAGGAGGGAATCAATCTAGCAATCCACGAATTGCGGTAAGAAAATGAGACGCAATTATTTTTTAACAGATCAATATTTTTAACACCCTGTCGATATTAACCGATCTGTCATCTTCTACCGGTATGTCATTCCTGACGGGATTTCCGCCGGATGATGCAACGTTGCCCGTCAGGGCATTCATATCAATAGAAATCAATGCGGAAAACATCCGCCAATCTCCGTAGGAGATTCATCATGTGAAACCCCATACGGGGTTTTGATTTGGCGACGATACAGGTTTTTCTATTGATATGGTTTCCCTGACGGGAAATATCGACGCGAAAAACATCCACTAATCTCCGTTAGGGCAATCCGTCGGGATATTTTACAACTTCCCAGTTGATCCGTAGAATTTTTGCCGGCTCATCGTTTTCATTTCCGAACGGTTTCACAAGGGTAAATATATTCGGATACTTTTCCTGTATGAATAAAGCAGTCCGTTCCACGGTG
Source organism: Bacteroidales bacterium (assembly GCA_031264715.1). GTDB lineage: Bacteria > Bacteroidota > Bacteroidia > Bacteroidales > UBA4181 > JAIRLS01. The sequence goes on along the minus strand of JAISDP010000188.1, from coordinate 4,137 downwards.
TTGATGATCTGCCCGTCCTTAATGTTGGGATTCAGGCGGAGACTGGCGGTAAGGATGTGCGTTACTTTTGCCTGTCGCAATGGCAGCAGCAGTGAATCGGCATAATATATGGACAGTTGGTTTTCAACGTCGCCGATCAGCGTTTTGAACTCTTCAGCCGAGGTAATTGATCGTGTATCGGGCCATTTTGCCAATTCTTCGCTTAACCTTTCCGAGCGATTCACAATCAGGTAATAATTGTTGTCGATGGCTATTCTTGCCACGTAATGCGGCAGGAGACGGACATATACATTATCGGGCATACTGTTTCCTTCCACTGCCATGTAATTTTCGCCCGACGACCATTTGTCGATAAACGACCGGAAGCTACTGCTGTTCACTTTCCCGATACGGTAAAATTGTTTTCCTTTTGCATATACTGATGAGATAGCAGGTTGGCGGCAGGCGACCAGCGCCGTTTCGGGCAGGTTTTTCCCCACCCAGGCGCTCGCCATCAGGTAATTGCGCCAGTCGGGTGTCAATCCGCTGTATACGCCGGTCAGTTTCCGGGCTTTTTTCACTGCCCGCGAGGTGTCCGACAGGGTGAAAAAGAAAACCAGCGCCACCGGTACTATTGTTAATATCTGGTACGGCCTGAATCGTTTCATGTTGAAAAAATAGTACAGCGTGCCGGACAGTACCATGATCAGCAACGGGAAGGCGGTAACAATCAGCCGCTCCTGATTCCAGAATGAATGGAGGATAAAAAATGTGACCACTACCGATATCCCGGCAAACAAACCGGTGAAAAATAACGCCTTATTATTCCGGTACGAGAAAATTACCCCGGCAAGACCCAGGAGATACACCAAAATGGTGATGACAGGCTTCACAGGTGCGAAAACTCCTTCGGCTGTGATACTGTCGCGGAAGCCAAGCATCGACACGAAGAAGCGCGACAGATACTGGTTGGAGTTAACCCAAAACCGGCTGAAGAATCCGGCAACAGTTTCCTGTCCGTATTCGGGACGGTACAGGTCCTTATAGAGGAATGCCGACAGTTGCTCGCTTCCATGCAAACCGGTATTTTTCCATATCATCATCTTCAATAATTGTGCGCCGGCCATGCAAACCGCAAAATACACCACAGCCCGCCCGGCATTCAGCTGTTTACGGTAGCACAGAAACCATGCGACCACGGCCGGCAATGCGGCATACCCGATGTTTCGCGCCATCACAATGCCTGTCAACACGATGCCCAGCAACAGGTTTCGCCGTATCCGCGAAGCAAGCGGGCTCTCTCCATGGGAAGGGCCGGAGGCGTCCTCATCAATGAAATATTTAAAAAAGATCAATGGTAGAAGCGATTGCATCAGCATGTAGAAAGCCTCGCTGTAGGTTTGGCTCGCAAAATACAGCACGTGCGAGTTAATGGAAGTGAGCAGCAGGGTGATGAACAGCAATAACGGGGGAATCCGGCGCCGGTAAGCAAAGAATGTCAATGTCACAAAGGCCATCATACAGCACATCGAAAAGACCTTGAACACCGTGATCGACATACCGAAAATCAGATCGATAACACTCAGCACGATCGGATACAGCGGCGCCTGGAAAGACGGAAATTTATGTTGCCGCAGAAAATTGCGGGCGGCCAGGATATATCCCGAATCGTCACCACCGGGGCTTACGCGCGGGTCATACAGCAGGAAACCGACCAGCAGCGTAACACAAAAAAGCACACCGAAATATGTGAGGTCGTATTTGCCGAGGAACTTGTTGGCCCGGTCGAAAAATGACAAAGGCTCCCGTTGACTTTGCTTCTTCTGTTTTTTCTGATATTGATGCTTGCTCATTAGTATTTGTTTTTCGTTTGGTTTACACACGTTTGGTTTATACACGGCAAAGTAATAATAAATATACTTATGAAACGAAGCCTGCACCGAATTATTTTTCCTGTTTTCTCTTTTTTCTTTAACTGAAAAATTCCCCGCTTTCTACCAATACGCCGTCCCTAACGGGACTACCGGCATATCGTCGCCTATTGCCTACCGATATGTCGTCCCCTAACGGAATTACCCCATTGAGCGGCAACTTAGCGAAGCGATCTCACCGCAGGTAATTATATTGCCGCTCGGAACATTTTCAGATTTGTAATCCGGCAATATATCAGGCTCACAGGCAAATGAAGTATCTGAGTACCCTGTCAGCGTGGCTATGCAGTCTTTATTTTTATCTCAACGCTTGGAAAATATGAGTTTTTCATATATTTTTGCCGTGTATTTTAATTAAGACCGATCATTCAATATCAGTATCGCCATGCTGATCAAACTTTATTCCCAAAATCCCAACCCGAAGCAGATCGAATCCATTGTGAAAGTCCTGCAGGAAGGCGGCGTAATCATATACCCGACCGATACGGTGTATGGCATTGGTTGCGATATCCACAACCGGAAAGCGGTGGAACGGATTGCACGCATCAAGGGCATCAAACCCGAAAAGGCTGATTTCTCATTCATCTGTCGCGACCTGAGCCACCTGAGCGAATATGCCCGCCAGGTGCCAACCCCCGTGTTCAAGCTGATGAAGCGCAACCTGCCCGGCCCGTTCACTTTTATCCTCAATGCCAGCAACAGGGTGCCCAAGATGCTGGAAAGCAAAAGAAAAACAGTCGGTATCCGTATTCCGGACAATGGGATACCGGCGGCCATTGTCGAACAGCTTGGCAATCCGCTGCTGTCCACTTCGGTGCATTTTGACGATGAGATGATTGAACATGCCACCGATCCCGAACTGATCCACGAAAAATACGAAGACATGATCGATTTGCTGGTAGATGGCGGTTATGGCGGCGCCGAATTTTCAACGATTGTGGACTGTACCGGCGACGAACCGGAAATTATCCGGCAGGGATTGGGAATATTAGAATAGTGATGACACCTAAAAATGATACGTTTTGAACACAAATCTTCAGCATACCGTTGCCCATCTTCCCAGTAGCCCGGGCGTATACCAGTTCCTGAACGACGAAGGAGAGATTATTTACGTAGGCAAGGCCAAAAACCTGAAAAGGCGCGTCTCGTCGTATTTCACCAAGACGCACGATAACCGAAAAATCACACTGATGGTGAGCAAAATTGCAGATTTGCATGCCATCATAGTGGATGTCGAAAACGACGCCCTGCTGCTCGAAAACAACCTGATCAAGAAATATCAGCCGCGTTACAATATCCTGCTCAAAGACGACAAGTCGTTCCCCTGGATGGTGATCCGTAACGAACGTTTCCCGCGCGTATACCTCATGCGCAATCCCGTACGCGACGGCTCGCAATACTATGGCCCGTACACGTCGATAGTGAAGGTGCGTACGCTCTTCAGCCTGCTCAAACAGTTTTACCCATTGCGAACCTGTATGCTGCACCTCAGCGGAGAAAATATCGAAGCCCGCAAATTCAAGGTATGCCTTGAGTACCATATCGGCAACTGCAAAGGGCCGTGCGAAGGGCTGCAAACCGAAGAAGAATATAATGAGTCGATCACACAAATCCGCGACATCCTGAAAGGGAATATCGCCATAGTGATACAGCGCCTGAAAATACTGATGAATGGATATGTCAAGGCTTACCGTTTCGAGGATGCGGAAACGATGAAAAATAAAATCACCATGCTCGAAGATATCCACAGCAAATCGTCCGTCGTTACCTCTTCCATCAACAATGTGGATGTATTTTCATACGAAGATGACATGCATTGCGCGTATATCAGCTATTTCAGGGTGATCAACGGCGCCGTCATACAGTCGTACAGCATTGAACTGACCAAGAAACTGAATGAACAGCCCGCCGAACTCCTGGGATATGCCATCACCAATATACGCGAGCACGTCATGAGCCATTCGAGCGAAATCATTGTGCCGTTCCAGCCCGATATATTGATACCCAATACCACCTACACGATTCCAAAAATCGGCGACAAGAAGAAACTGCTGGAACTGTCGCAAAGCAACGTCCAGTTCTTCCGGCAGGAAAAGAAAAAGCAGATCGAAAAAACCGATCCCGACCGGCACGCAAACCGCATCATGGAAACGCTGAAACGTGACCTGCACCTGAGCGAACTGCCCGTACATATCGAATGTTTCGACAATTCCAACATACAGGGGAG
>JAISDP010000141.1 GCA_031264715.1 Bacteroidales bacterium | reverse complement strand
TGTATTGCACGCGGTTCTTGCCAAAAGTCATTTGGTGCCCATTGTAGAATTGCCCGAACATGGCGCTGCCGCCTGTCCACAATAACAGGAAAGCGCCGATGATCAATTTCAAATGTATGGTTCGAAAAAACAGACTCATCCGTGGTGTAAACTTTTACGTCCAAAATGCAAATGTATAGCTTTTTTACGAAAAAACAACTTTAAGGGGGTGCAATTCAAATTGTCGCGTTGAGGATATGAGGTTTCACATGATGAATCTCCTACAGAGATTTGTTGATGTTTTTCGCATTGATTCTATTGATATGAATGCCCTGACGGGCAAAGCGTGCACGGAATGTTTCGTGCTTGCGATCGGATGCCGGAAGGCTGCGTAGCCTGCCAGGTCAATAACAAAACCGTGCGCAGTTTCCTGCTACTATGCCGGGCCCAAACGAGGCATCCAGCAAGGTTCCTTCGCCATTTCAGCTTTGAGCGCCTTATGCATCATTTCCATTTTCAACATCTGATACATCGGGTTATCCCAAAGATTGTGAAATTCACCGGGATCTTTTTCCAGATCAAACAATTCGCCCTCATCGGTGTGCATGTACCAAGTGATTTTATAGCGCTCCTCAATACAGGTTTTCTGATAGAATTTTGTGCGCTGAAAATGATTTTCGGCCAGCACCCAATTCCTTACTTTTTCTGTTTCGCCATTCCAAAGTGGAGTAACATCTATCCCGGCCATGGTGGGAGGAACAGCGTGTCCGGCGATCTTCAGGAATGTCGGGGCCAGGTCAACGAGCGAAACCAGCCCTTTGGTACGGCGTCCGGCAGGGTAGTGTCCTTTCCATGTCACGATGAAGGGGACGCGCAAGTCTTCTTCGAAAGCAAACCCTCCTTTGGCAGTCAGATGATGGGTTCCGATGTGATGGCCGTGATCGGTGGTAAATACAATCAGCGTGTTTTCCAACTGTCCTGCTTTTTCAAGATTGTCAAGTATTACGCCGATGTACTTGTCCATCATGGAAATCATCCCATAGTAAATGGCCATGTTCTTTGCTTTCTGCTCTTTGGTAGAAAGGTGGCTTCCAAGTCCATGCACGCCGAATCCATCTTCATTGTATATTGCTCCCCATCCCTTAACTTCTGTCTGCTGGGTCATACGGTAATGATAGGGCATGTCGTCCAGATCATCCGGATCAACATCCGGCACTTCCATATCATCCGGCTGGTACATGGATGCCCAGGGTTCGGGTACCAGGTAAGGCGGATGCGGATCGAAGAAACTGGCCCATACAAAAAACGGGTTCCCGCTTTTCAGGGCTTGGTTGATATTGGCATTGGCTCGTTCGGCAATCCAGGCATTGAGGTGATATTCCTCGGGTATATTCCATACCCTGGATTGCGGTTTGCCCTTGGCTCCGTTTTTATCCATCACTTTTTGCATCTCCGGGCTAACATTGGCATATTGAATTACTTTCGGATCGATAAACCATTGTTTCCACTCGTCAGGGTTACGTCCTTCTTTTTTCAATTTTTCGATCATCCAAAGAGCGTAGTGCTGTCCCACATGCGACTCATCGCCGTGGTCGCGCGCCAGTTCTGCACGGTCGAATCCATAGAAGGGTCCGTTGTACTGTTTCCAGAAATCCAGGTCCTGCAATACGGGATAGCCTTCCAGCGACGGGTAAACCACATTCCCGGCTAATGGCTGGAAATGCGCTTTACCCACAAGCGCAGATGTATAACCTGCCTGATGCAAGTAATCGCCAATACATGGAACGTTTTCGGGCAGTTTTGTCCCCAGGGCGTATGCTCCGTGCTGGCTGGGATAAAGACCTGTAATGATGGACGATCGTGCGGGTGTGCTTACAGGGTTGCATGTATATGCGCGGTCGTATATGGTGCCCATTTTTGCCAGCCTGTCCAGGTTGGGGGTCTTTATTTTGGGATTGTTATACCCGACACCCATCCAGAATTGCTGATCACTGGTGATCAACAAGATATTGGGCTGGCTGGCAACCTGCGATTTGACGGGCAGTTGCTTGCCATATACCTTTTCTACCTCTTTACGGACAACGGGCGCATCGTTGTGATTGACCGATGTAACAGGCTGGGCCATAGCGCCTGTTCCAACCAGGGTGCAAAGCCCTATAAGCGAATTAAATTTAGCAATCATGGGATATTTGTTTAGAAAATACAAATGTAATAAAAATCATAGTTGCTATTTGTTCGGACCGCTGACAGGATGTTGCGCGCGTTTTTCATTTCGGCGTGACATACAAAGCAATTATCGGTTTTTGATTACTTTTGCACCAAATTTGAATACTCTGTATCATTCAATCAAAAACAAAAAATAAAAATTATAGATGGCAAACAGTATCATCCTCGAAAAACTGGAAGCAATCAAGCTGCGTTACGAAGAAATCGGGCAGCAGATCACCGATCCCGAAGTGGTGGCCGACATGAAGCGTTACGTGAAGTTGAACAAGGAATACCGCGACCTGGGACCGCTCATCGAAGCATACGGCGAATACCGGAATGTGCTGAGCAACCTGGATGAAGCCCGAAATATGCTCCAGAGCGAAAAGGATGAGGAACTCCGCGGGATGGCCAAGGAAGAAGCGGATACACTCAGCCAGCAGGTAGAGCCGCTCGAGGAGAAGATCAAGCTGTTGCTGCTCCCGTCCGATCCGGAAGATGACAAGAATGCCGTGATGGAAATACGCGCCGGAACCGGCGGAGACGAAGCCAGTATCTTTGCAGGCGATTTGTACCGCATGTATGCTCGATATTGTGAAACCAAAGGCTGGAAAGTGGAAGTAACCGGTATATCGCCCGGTACGTCCGGCGGATTCAAGGAGATCGTGATGAGCATTACCGGAAACAAGGTGTACGGAACACTCAAATACGAGTCGGGCGTGCACCGTGTACAGCGTGTGCCCAAAACCGAAACGCAGGGACGCGTGCATACTTCGGCGGCAACGGTGGCTGTACTGCCCGAAGCAGGCGAATTCGACATTGAGTTGAACATGACTGACATTCGCAAAGATACGTTCTGTTCATCGGGTCCTGGCGGACAATCGGTAAACACTACCTATTCGGCCATCCGCCTGACGCATATCCCCACCGGCATCGTGGTACAGTGCCAGGATGAGAAGTCGCAGATCAAGAACTTCGAGAAAGCGCTCAACGAGTTGCGTACGCGTATCTATAACCTCGAATACCGGAAGTACCTGGACGAATTGTCGTCCAAACGCAAGACAATGGTTTCCACCGGCGACCGTTCGGCCAAGATACGAACATACAATTACCCGCAAAGCCGGATTACCGACCATCGTATCAATTTTACGCTCTATAACCTGCCTGCCGTAGTCGATGGCGATATCCAGGAGTTGATTGACAAGCTGCAGATGGAGGAAAATGCAGAACGGCTCAAAGACAGCGGACTTTAACAGTTTCGGATCAAATCATACATCCAAATGATGGTTGGAATAACTGATGGATGAAAGTTGAGATTTGAAACTTTTTATATACATTTGCACGTTTATCCGTGTTATTGTCAAAACGAGCAAATGGTTAAGCAACAGTCGAAAAACAAGGTCAATATCGTATATTCCACAAATCCCGATTTCCGATATCAATATGACGAACCGGAAGAGCAGAAAACGCTTCCGCCGGCTCAGCAGAATTTGCGGGTGATGCTGGACAGGAAAAACCGTGGCGGCAAATCGGTGACGTTGATCACCGGCTTTGTAGGAACGTCGGACGACCTGGACGATCTGTCCAAGGATTTGAAATCCAAATGCGGCGTAGGCGGATCGGCCAAGGATGGCGAAATACTGGTGCAGGGCGATTTCCGCGATAAAATTCTCCAACTGCTGCTGCAAAAAGGCTACAAGGCTAAAAAAGCAGGCGGATAATTTAGTTTTGGGTTTCGAGTTTCTGATCAGATAACCGGATTTTTAATTTTTTAACTTGATGACACAATTAAGCGTCAATATCAACAAAGTAGCCACCATTCGCAATGCGCGGGGCGGCAATATCCCCGATGTGGTGCAGGTAGCAGTCGATTGCGAAAAGTTCGGCGCTCAGGGTATCACAGTTCATCCACGGCCCGACGAACGGCATGTCCGCTACGAGGACGTCCGCAACCTGCGGGGTAAACTTGCTGTTGAGCTCAACATTGAGGGCAATCCGACATCACAGTTCATGCGCTTGGCAATCGAAGTGAAACCGAACCAGGTGACCCTTGTTCCCGATGATGCACATGCGATTACCTCCGATTCGGGCTGGGACACCATTACACATCAGGTTTTTCTGCGGGATATGGTGAAAAGCTTGAAGCAATCGGGGATCAGAACTTCCATTTTCATTGGCGCCGAGCCTCGATTCATCGAAGCGGCTGCCAAAACCGGAACCGACAGGATCGAGCTGTATACGGGACCTTATGCGCACGATTATCCCAAAAACAGGGAAACTGCGGTATACCCGTTTCGCGAAGCTGCAAAGCTGGCACAGTCTTTGGGCTTGGAAATCAATGCGGGGCACGACCTGAGCCTGGAAAACCTGCGATTCCTGATCGACCAAATACCTTTTATCAATGAGGTATCTATCGGGCACGCTCTCATTTCAGATGCGTTGTATTTTGGCCTCGAAAAAACCATACAAATGTACCTGGGAGAATTAAGAATGAAGAATGAAGAATGAAAAATTAAGCTGGAACTTCAAACTAAAAAAATATGGCAGAATTATCAGTAAAATACATGGGGTTGAACCTGAAAAACCCTATCATTGCAGGAAGCTCGGGACTGACACATTCTATTGCAGACCTCCAGCGTATGGAAAAAAGCGGTGTAGCTGCAGTAGTCATGAAATCGCTGTTCGAGGAGCAAATATATCTCGATGCTGATTATCAACAACAAAAGGCCAGCAAAAGCCGATTGATCTATCTCCAACATTCGGAAACTTTCGACTATATCGATACACACATCCGTAACGAATATGTGTCGGATTATGTACAGACCATCCGCGAGGCTAAAAAGAAATTGCATATCCCGGTCATTGCCAGCATCAATTGTATTTCGGCAAGCAGTTGGACATCGTTTGTCGCCAAGTTGCAGGATGCGGGCGCCGATGCTATTGAACTGAACATTGCCGTACAGCCTTTCAACCCGGCGCTGTCGGCTGCCGACATCGAACAGTTGCACCTGGATATCATCCATAAAGTACGCTCTATGACGAATGTACCTGTCGCTGTCAAAATCAGTCCGTACTTTGCCGATCTCAGCCGCGTGATCGACAATATTGCTGCAACAGGTGTTAACGGAATCGTGCTGTTCAACCGTTTTTTCAGCCCCGACATCAACATCGACAACATGCAGATAGTAGCCGCCAATATGTTCAGTACCCCCGCCGAACTGTCGAATAGCCTGCGGTGGATTGCGGTGAAATCGGACTTGGTTCCGTGCGATTTGTGCGCCTCGACCGGCGTGCACAGCGGTCGCGATGTAATCAAGATATTGCTGGCAGGCGGTGCGGCAACGCAAATCGTATCGACCATATACAACAATGGGCTGGACTGGGTGGCCGTCATGCTGAACGACTTGGAAACATGGATGGCCGGAAAAGGATACAATTATATCGACCAGTTTGCAGGAAAAATGAATGGTTTCGAAACCGACGCTCCCGCCTCGTATGAGCGGATGCAGTTCATGAAATATTATTCGCAGGTAGAATAAGGCCGTACAATGAACCGTAAGATTTGTGTAAGCCTTGGCGGAATGTCTTTCTGTACATGCCTGCAATTGGCTTCGGCGTGGCCGTTGGTGGAAATACGCCTCGACCTGGTAAAACTTGATCCCGAAAAGATAGAAACGCTGGCTATGCAGTGCCGCCAATGGATAGCAACCTGCCGGCCCGGCAACCATACGAAACATGACCGTATGGCGCTCCTTGCAGCAGCTATACGCGCAGGAGCCGCTTACGTGGATATTGAATACGAAGCCGGACCCGGTTATCGCCAGGCTCTGGTAGACCTGGCCAAACAATACCGGTGCAAGGTCATTATTTCGTACCACAATTTCGAATCAACTCCTGACATCAATACCTTGAACCGGATCATCAGGCACTCGAAGGCAATGGGCGCCGGCTGTGTGAAACTGGCCGTAACAGCTAATTCCCCTGCCGATTGCGCCCGGATCATGTCACTCTACAGCAGGCACAGCGGCCTGGTTGCTTTTGCCATGGGCGAAGCCGGAAAGATTACGCGTGTGGCCGCGCCCTTCCTTGGCGCCGATTTCACTTTCGCATCCGTTGATGAAGCGAGCCTGACCGCTCCGGGACAATTAACCGCATCGCAAATGGAGGTAATTTACCGCATCCTCAACGAAAACAGGAGCGCCACCTAAAAAAATA
>JAISDP010000092.1 GCA_031264715.1 Bacteroidales bacterium | reverse complement strand
AAAAAACAAGGATGGTAAGGCTTTTGAAGGAAATAGATCCTGCAAATATCTCCAAATACGAAAAAATAAGCCAATAAATATAGTTTTTTAACTTTTTTCGGGCTAATTTGAAACTTTTTGCTTCGGGCAGATGACTTTTTGCTCCGGGCAGATGACTTTTTGTTCCGGGCAGATGACTTTTTGCTTCGGGCAGATGGCTTTTTGCTTCGGGTAGATGACTTTTTGCTTCGGGTAGATGACTTTTTGTTCCGGGCAGCTGACTTTTTGCTTCGGGCAGATGACTTTTTGTTCCGGGCAGATGACTTTTTGCTTCGGGTAGATGACTTTTTGCTTCGGGCAGATGACTTTTTGTTTCGGGTAGATGACTTTTTGTTCCGGGCAGATGACTTTTTGCTTCGGGCAGATGACTTTTTGCTTCGAGCAGATGACTTTTTGTTCCGGGAAGATCGGTAGAAGATAATATCGACAAATCCCGTAGGCGATGACATATTGGTAAACGATGGCAGATCGGTAGAATATTCCCGTCAGGGGATGCGCCCGATTCTTCTACCAGCCGTCTTGTGATGCCGGAAGGCATCCGATCGCAAGAGCGAAACATTTCGTACGCGCTTTGCCCGTGAGGGCATTCATAGCAATAGAACCAATGCGGAAAACATCCGCCAATCTCCGTAGGAGATTCATCATGTGAAACCCCATACGGGGTTTTGTTTCGGGTGTCGGTACACGTTCTTCTATTGATATGGTTCCCCCTGACGGGGAAATACATAGCTCGCGCACATGCCATTCTATTGAGATGGTTTCCCCGTCAGGGAATCGGAGACAGGCGAATTTTGGGGTTAATCTTTCGCCTTTATTTTTTTCCTCACTTCTTCAATCATGATCCGTGTCATATCCCCGAGCGAATAGGAGCAAGTACTTCCCCACTGCCGGCGAGCCACGGAATCGTCAATGCTGCGCGGCCACGAGTCGGCTATAGCCTGGCGAAAATCAGGTTTGCAGGTCATCTTGAAATCGGGAATATACCTGATAATTTCGGCTGCCAGTTGTTTCGGCGTGAAACTGATGCCCCCAAGATTGTAACTCGACCGCACCCGGATTGCCGAGGCATCGGCTTCCATCAACTGAATGGTTGATTTCACGGCATCGTCCATGAACATCATTGGCAGGGCGGTATCTTCCGAAAGGAAACATTCGTAGAGTCCATGGCGGATAGCATCGTAGAAAATCTCCACGGCATAGTCGGTAGTACCGCCGCCGGGTTCGGTCTTGTAGCTGATCAGGCCGGGATAGCGAATACTGCGTGCATCGATATGGTAGCGTTGATGGTAATACTGCATCCACCGTTCGCCGGCTAACTTGCTGATACCATATACCGTGTTAGGCTCCATCACAGTGAACTGCGGAGTATTGTCGCGCGGGGTAGTTGGTCCGAATACTGCAATGGAACTGGGCCAAAATATTTTCCTGATTTCGGGGACCTCTTTAGCCAGGTCAAGGATATTCATCAAGCTATCCATATTGATGTTCCATGCCTGGATAGGAATCCGTTCGGCGTTGCCCGACAGTACTGCTGCCAGGTGGTATATCTGTGTAATTTTGTGGCGGATGACAAAATGAATAAGCCGTTTATCGTCCATCACATCCAACAATTGGAACGGACCGCCTTCCATAATGTCTTGCGGCAGATGCTTGATGTCGGTGGCGAAAACATGGTCAGCGCCATATATGTTGCGTAAAGCAATTGTCAACTCCGAGCCTATCTGTCCGGCGGCTCCGATAATTAAGATATTGTCCATTTTTATCCTGAATTTTGAAACAAAACTACAGGATCGTTCATCATCAAAATATGATTTTTGTCTGCTTTTGAAAAACATCGACAAATCTCCGCAGGAGACTCATCATGTGAAACCTCATACGGGGTTTTGGTCTGGGGTTTGTGATACATTTTGTATTAACTTTCAATTGTTCCAGGCGGTATTCCTATTATTTCCGGCAGGATATCATTATTCTCATAATAGGCATTGGGTAGCAGCACCGTAAAAGTCGATCCTTCGTCCTTACAGCTGGTTAAGTATACTTTACCATTCATTTTCTGTACATACTCCTTCACTAAACTTAACCCAAGGCCAGTGCCTTCGAAAGCCCTTCCGTAGCCTTCGCTTTCCTGCCTGAATGGTTCGAAAATAGTACTGTGCTTGATTTTGTCGATTCCTACGCCGGTATCAATCACTTTCAATTCGAGCCATTCGCTGTCTTCGATATTGACAATACCGGCTTCTATTTTAACGCCGCCGGCAATGGTGTACTTGATGCCATTATTGATCAGGTTATACAGTATTTTATACAGGACACGGTCGGCAATAGCAATACCAATCACGCCAACAATTTTCGCGTACAGGTAAAGTCCTTTCTGCAAAGCCGTAGCCCGGTGTGTATTGACCTGTTCCTGCAGCATGTGATTAACATTCACTGTAGAAACCTTAAATGACTTCTTTTCGGATTGTACCATCGAGAAATCGAGAACAGCATTCATCGTGTCTAACAGGCGGCGGCCGCTTTGGTCGATCACTTCGGCCATTTCGCGCTGGTAGGGGTCGGTAAGCGATTCCTTGAGCATGGTCGAAAACCCCAGGATACCATTGAGCGGGGTGCGGATCTCATGACTCATCGAGGTGAGTATATGCGACTTGGCCTTGGCGATTGTTTCGGCTTCCTCCTTGGCTTTGCGCAATGTATGTTCGATGTTTCTTTGTGATGTGATGTCGATAACCTGTATCAATGTTTCGTGCATCTCCTTTTGTATCTGGTTGTCGTATGCCACCGGTTCGATAAAGCACTGCATGGTGCTGATATCGTTGATCGTGATTTCCTGGTTGATGATCTTTTTCCCGGAATATACCACATCACGTATCTGTTCGCGGCAAATCCCGTCAATATGTACATTCTCGCACATCTTGTCCCATAACACCCGAAACCACTGGTTCACAAAATTGCTTGCCGGTTCCTTGATGCTGAACAGCCGGAGGAACTGGTCGTTGACGATCATCACCTTTTCGTTCTCGCTCAACAGCACAACGCCTATATCCGAGTAATCGATAATGGTACGGACCCGCTTGTACGATTTTTGTACTTCGAGATCCTGCAATTTAGTATGCGTTATATTGTTGAAGATGAAGAGATGTGCAAAAAATCTGTGGTCGCGGAACACCGGGATATAATCGCGGGTAAAAAATTCGGCCGACTTGTTGAAAAACAACTCCCTCTCCCGTTCCTCGATGCGTTTTTTCATCAGGTCCCTGGTCAGGTTCTTCAGTCCGGTGCTGTCTCTCACCAGGTTAAAAGTCGCATCCAATATCCCCGATTGATCAGTACTTGCATCCAATTCGCTGATCAGCATTTCTTCCATCTTTTCGTTGGAATACAACACGTTATTGTAATCGTCGACCAGCAACACGCCCGATTCCAGGTTATTGATGATGCTCTGGATGGACACATTGGCGTCGGCCAGTTTTAATTCCGTCTGCTTATTTTCGGTAATGTCAATGAGCAACCCGTTATAAATCAGTTCACCCGACGGCTTTACTTCCAGCATGGTTGCCTTCACTATCAGCCATTTGAAGCCTATGGTAGGGAAATAAAAACGCCCTTCGAAAGAGATTTCCGGGTGAAGACGTTCCAGTTCCTTCTTCACTTTAAAGAAAATGTCCTGGTCGTTCGGATGGATGGTTTGCTGTATCTTTTTCAGCGATATTTTCGATACAGGCTTTGTTCCTGTCCACTGTTCGAATTGGGGGCTAATATAATCCAATGTGATTTCTTCGGTGGGCGACAGGGTAGCCTGGAATACGCATCCCGGAAGCTTCGCCGAAATATCCTTGAATTTCTCCTCACTATTTTTCAGCTTTTTGGTGATCGTCTGCCGTTCGATAAAATGGCTGATGGCGCCGGCAAACGACTGGGTGATTTCTATTTCGCTTTTCTTCCAGGCATGGCAGTGCGAATAAATATTGTAGCCGTATATCCCATAAAGTTTCCCGCCTGTAAACAGCGGAGTAACAAGAATGGATTTGACGCCCAACGGTTTGAAAAGATTCTGCAATTCGGGGCGGAGTTGCGATATGTCACTGACAGGGTACGATTTTCCTTCCTTCAATATGGGAAACAAATTCTCAAACGATGAACTGTCGTATTCTTCCTGCGAAGCATATTTCGGGTTGAGCGACGGGCTGGTATAATCGTGTGTTTTCCTGAACCGGCGGCTTTCCTCGTCGTAAATATAGATGTACACCCGTTCGATGGCGGGATTTTTCATACCGATATACCCAAGCACCGTTTTCAACACCTGTTCGTTGTCGTCGGCATACTGGTTGAGCCGGTACGACACGTTGGCCATGAGTTCCTGGTTCCGGTAATTCTGGTTCAGTTCGTCGTTGATGTTTTTCCGGTCGTAAAAATTGGCAGTCATATTACCCACCGTGCAGACAAAGCTGAGGTCGTCATCCATCCACTTACGTTTCTGAATGGAAACCAGTTCGATAAATCCAAACATTTTCTGCTTGATCCGCACCGGGACCAGCATGAGCGATTGTACCTGTGCCGGGCGTTTCCAGCAGCGCATGAATCCTTCGGGCTTGTCGCCTTCCGTAAACTGGAGCGTGTTGATATACTCCGGCAAATGACTGAGTTGAGGCATTTTAACGATAATGCCCTGTGGAATTATCGGTTCCTGCTTTGTCCACACGCACCGGCAAACCATTTGTTTCTGCCCGCTGTCGATTTCGTAAAGGCTTACCTGGTCGACCTGTACCGAACTGCCGATCTTATCGATCGTTTGTTGCAGTTTATGTTCAAAATCGTCAGTGGAATTCAGGGTAATGGCAATACTGGATATATGGTGGTGTTTCTGGAGGCTCTGTTGGAGATTGTTGCCGGTTTCCATCTGTTCGGTAACATCCTTCTGGAAACAGTTCATCACATACGATTTTCCCTCGTCCAGCATGTACCATGCATTGGTTTTGAGATATTTTACCTCGCTGTTTTTGGTAATGATCCGGTAAACAAATTCGTGATAGCCGTTTTTAAGTAATGTTTTGATTTGTTGCATCAGGAAAGCCGTATCGTCCGGATGCGCGACTTCATAAAGGAGGTCGGTGCGGTCGTAAATATCCTTGCATGAACAGCCGTAAATTTTTTCGAATGTACTGCCTGCATATACGCATTGGAACGGATCGAAATGAAAAATAAGATGCACAAACTCAAACGAATCTTCTATGATATGAAGTTGCGTGAATAAATCCAGGTAGTGGTTGTGCTCACCGGGTATCTTTTTCAATTCTTCCAATTCTGCCGCAGTCTTCTGTCGAAGAGCGGATTTTCTATTTCGCGGAACAGCGGATACAATATTTGGTGTCATAAGAAAAGTCGGATGTCTGATTGACTTCTTTTACATTCAATATCCTACGCGTTTACACGAAATAGGATGTATTGTATACGTTCGGTTTACAATTTATGTTTCAGTTTTTTTCGATTTTTTTTCGAAACAGGTGATTTTTTCACGAATACCTGGCCGCAATCCCGTTTAGCGTTTCCATTAATTCATTCAAATCCAGAGAAGTTACCAATGTCATGCGGGTTTGTTTAAAATCGGGAAGCCCCTTGAAATAATTGGAGAGATGACGGCGCAT
>JAISDP010000065.1 GCA_031264715.1 Bacteroidales bacterium | reverse complement strand
CTTTTTTAGGTAAATAACTATGGTTCTTATAATGTTTTGTGCGGGTAATCCAGAATCCTGAAAAGGATCTTTACTTTATATTTATGTGTTCCCTGTAATTGAACGCAACAAGAGCGAACGATCCTGCCAGAAAATATGCTATTGTATGTGCATATGCCACTTGCCAGAGATATTTTACTGTCTTCATGATGTTATTTTAAAATTCCAACTTGCATTTTTGCCTTCGTTTTATCCTCTGAAGAATGTGCAAAGATAGCATTTTTGGAGAAAAATAGCATCGGGACATTCCGAAAGTTGTTTACACCCCTGCAAAATGCTTTCCGAGAACTCGGAAAATGATTTACACCCATGCCAAAACCTCGTAGAGGTTTCACATGATGAATCTCCTACGGAGATTGGTTGATGTTTTCCGCATTGATTCTATTGATATGAATGTCCTGACGGGCAATATCAAATTTGTAAAAATCCGGTTATATTTTGTATTTTTGTCAAATTTTTAAACTGCCGGTCATGTCATTTCTCACAGATAGAATCGTATTTGAGGGCCTAACATTCGACGATGTATTGTTAGTTCCGGCCTACTCGGAAGTATTGCCCCGTAATGTCAGCCTGTCTACCTTGTTTTCGCGCAATATAAGGTTGAATGTGCCTGTTGTATCGGCAGCTATGGATACGGTTACCGAGTCGACTATGGCTATCGCCATCGCCCGCGAAGGAGGCATTGGGGTCATCCACAAAAATATGGGTATTGAGGAACAGGCTAAACAGGTGAAAACGGTGAAACGCGCTGAAAACGGGATGATTTACGATCCTGTAACCATCAATGCAAATGCTACCGTTGGGCACGCCAAACACCTGATGACGGAATTCAAGATCGGCGGCATACCGGTGGTGGATGAACAGCACCGGTTGGTGGGGATCGTGACCAACCGCGACCTGCGTTTTGAACAGGAACTGCGGCGACCCGTCGTAGAGGTAATGACCAAAGAATGTATTATCACTGCCACGGCAGGTACCACCCTCGAAAGCGCTGCCGACATCCTGCAACATCATAAGATTGAGAAACTCCCGGTGGTGGACGATACGAACCACCTCATCGGATTGATCACTTATAAGGACATTACCAAGGCGAAAGACCGCCCCAATGCTTGCAAAGACGAGTTTGGACGGTTACGCGTGGCTGCCGCGGTAGGCATCTCTTACGACACGCTTACCCGTATCGAGGCGCTGGTGAAAGCCGATGCGGATGCAGTAATCATTGATACGGCGCACGGTCATCATATCAACATCATCGAAACACTCAAAAAAGCGAAAGCTCAATTTAAGGAAATCGATATTGTTGCCGGCAACATTGCTACCGGCGATGCAGCCCGGATGCTTGCCGAAGCAGGTGTAGACGGGGTGAAAGTCGGTATCGGGCCGGGGTCGATTTGTACGACGCGCGTAGTTGCCGGGGTTGGCGTTCCCCAACTATCGGCAATATATGATGTGGCCGAAGCCGTAAAACAGTACAAAATACCGGTGATTGCCGACGGCGGGCTACGCTATTCGGGCGACATTGTGAAAGCTTTGGCGGCAGGCGCGCACAGCATCATGGCCGGCTCATTGCTGGCGGGCGTTGACGAGTCGCCGGGCGATACCATTATATATAATGGCAGGAAATACAAATCGTACCGCGGTATGGGTTCTATCGAAGCGATGCAGAAAGGTTCGAAAGACCGTTACTTCCAGGATATGGAAGACGATATCAAGAAACTGGTTCCCGAAGGCATTGAAGCGCGCGTACCTTATAAGGGAACGCTCTCGGAAGTGGTGTACCAGTTGATCGGCGGACTGCGTGCAGGTATGGGCTATTGCGGCGCAGGCGATATAGAGGCTTTGCATGGCGCCAAGTTCGTACGGATCACCAATTCGGGCATTGAGGAAAGCCACCCCCACGACGTGACCATCACCCGCGAGGCGCCTAATTATAGCCGATAGTTTCGAGTTCAAAGTTTCAGTGTAATAATATTAGATGTACCATAGTCGCCGTTTGATGTTGATTATTTGCACTTTCTGCCAATATTCAATTGCCATGGAGCCCGTTTTGATGCAGGCCGGACCTTACAAATTTGGTGCGGATGACTTTGAATACGTTTACCATAAAAATCGCAGGGCAGGAAACCAGACGCTTGACGAATGTCTGGCGCTGTATATCCCGTATAAACTCAAGATAGCCGCGGCCAAAGACGCCGGATTGGATACCTTATCCGAAATTACCGCCGAATGGATGCAATACCGTGATCAGCTTGCTGCAAAATGCATGGAAGATACCATCATCAATCAATACCTGCTCCGTGAAGCATACGATCGCAGCCGTTACGAAATCAAGGCCGCATACATCCGGGTAAACATCCGGGAAAATGATACATTAACCGCTTACAACCGAATCCGGCAAATTCGACAGCGGGCGCTCGCAGGCGAAGATTTCGGGGAACTGGCAGCCGATTGTTCCGACGACCTTTCGGCAAAGATCAATAAGGGACAATTGGGATGGTTCACGGTCTTCAGGATGGATTATCCTTTTGAAACAGCGGCGTACGGTACGCCTGCAGGACAGGTTTCTGCTCCGGTGCGCACCGGTACGGAATATCGCATCATCAAGATTATCGACCGCAGGCTCAGCGAACAGGAAATGTCGCTGGAAGAAGCAAGACCATTGCTAAAGCAAAAAATTGCGAGTAGTGATCGCTTACGAATAGCAATGGAAGCGTATGCCGCAAAATTAAAACCAAAGTACCGGTTTACGGAAAATGCGGTTTCGCTGGAAAACATTTTTGGAAATACTAAAAACGCAAACCGTCCGTTATTTTCTTTTGCAAGGCAGGAATTTAGCGCTGCCGATTTCGGAAAGTTCGTAGCGAGCCAACCCGCGAGGACGGTAACGGAGCAGGCATACAAACAATTCGTTGCCTGCAGTTTGCTGAATTACGAATCCAGCCGGCTCGAACTCGATAACAAGGTTTTCCGCGAAACGACCGGCGAATTTCTTGATGGTTTGTTGCTGTTCGCGATTACCGATAGTGTTGTATGGTCAAAGGCGACCCGGGATTCAGCCGGATTGACGGCTTTTTATAAAAAAAGGGCACGATCCTGCAAGTGGGGCAAACGTATGGATGCCACCATTTATTACTGTTCGGACGCCAAGGTTGCCGAGCGGCTTCACCGGACGGTGAAAAACAAAAATGAGGGTTTGGGCCGTTTACCGGATGGGCTGTTCACCTTTTTTTGTGATGCAACCAGTCCTTGCTTGGATACTGTCCGCAGGATGCTCCCCAAAGGCGCAAATACCATAGCCGACCGTGTAAAGTGGAAAAAAGGTTGTTCGAAAATATTGGAATGGAACGGTAAATTTGTATTTTTGGACGTTCATGCAGTTCTCCGTCCGGCGCGAAAAACCTTTGAAGAAGCGCGCGGCGAGGCGCTTTCCGGGTACCAGGATGAATTGGAAAGCAAATGGGTGGAACAGTTAAAAAAGCAATATCCTGTAACCATCGACGAGAAAGTGTGGACAGATTTAAAAAGGAAATATGCAGAGTAATCGATTGAAAATACCGGGATTTATGCTGTGTTGCATCATTGCATCCCTTTTCATATTCTCGTGTTCTTCGAAAACCAGGGAAAACGACAAAACGGTTGCTAAGATAGGTGATAAATATCTTTATTTTAGTGAAATGAGCGATATATTCCCGAAAGGATGCTCCAAGGATGACAGCACGGCGCTTGCCAAATTATATATTGATAATTGGATTAAAACCAGGTTGCTGTTAAAAAAAGCAGAATTGAACCTTTCAGGGGAACAGTTGGATCTCAGCGAAGAGATAGAAACATACAGGACTTCGTTACTGATCTATAAGTACGAAGACCAGTTGTTGCAGGAAAAGCTGGATACTGCGGTGCTCGAATCGGAGATACAGAGTTATTATGATGCCAACATGGCCAATTTCTCATCCGAAGAGTACGTGGTAAAGGCCATATATATCAAGCTCCCGGCCAGCGCGCCCACTTTGTGGAAAGTCAGGCGGTGGTATGTATCCGGCGTGGAAAAGGATGTACAGGACCTGACGGATTATTGCCGGAGTTATGCGGTCGAATTCGGTTTTTTCGACAACGAATGGATTCCATGGGTGAAAATTGAAAAGGAGCTTCCCCAAAAAGAGGCTGCAACAAGGCAATTGGCACAATCCGACCGTATGGAGCAACAGGACGGAGAATTTATTTATTTTGTCCGCATCAAGGAAAAAAGAGCCCCCGGAGATACTGCCCCGCTGGTATTCGTGAGGGATAAAGTGAAAAGCATCATTATCAATAAAAGAAAGTTAAAGTTTATCAGCGAGTTGGAAAGGAATATGTACAACGATGCGCTGGCAAAAAAACAGTTTGAAATTTATAAAATCAATTAAAACCTTTCCCAATTCCTCCTTTGTGGAGAAGGTCTAAATCAAGGAAGTTTAAAATGAAGAAGATTATTGTCTTATTAATTTGTTTTTATGGAGTATGCGCCAATGCTCAACCCTACATGCTCGACCGGATCGTAGCTATTGTGGGCAGCAAGCCGATCAAGCAGTCGGATGTAGAAAACCGCTACTTGCAGTACAGGGCGCAGGGATATTCTTTGCCGGGCGATATGAAATGCGGCATGTTTGAAGAACTGTTGACCGAAAAGCTGTTGATGAACCAGGCCGAAGTGGACAGCCTGGTCGTAGAACCCAGCGAAGTGGAAATGGACCTGACCCGTCGTTTGGAGGTGTTCATCCGTCAGGTCGGTTCGCAGGAAAAATTGGAAGATTATTTCAAGAAAAGCATCTACGAAATCAAGGAAGACTTGCGTAATAGCCTGTATGAACAGTTGCTGGCACAAAAAATGCAGCGCAACATTACCGAAGACATAAAGATCACCCCGTCGGAAGTGCGCAGTTTCTACAACAAGATACCCAAGGACAGTATCCCGCTTATTAACGGGCAGGCCGAAGTGGCACAAATTGTGATGTACCCGCCATACAGCGACGAGGTTATCAGCGAAGTACGGCAAAAACTGCTGGACTTGCGTAAACGGGTTGTCAATGGCGAGAGTTTCCGTACTTTGGCTGTATTGTATTCCGAAGATCTTGGTACAGCACGAAATGGAGGCGAATTAGGATTCCAGAGCAGGGGAGAATTGGATCCTGAATTTGCCAAGGTTGCCTGGGCATTGAAAAACAAAGGTGATATATCCCGTATTGTGGAATCGAAATTCGGATACCATATCATCCAATTAATAGATAAGAAGGGCGACCAGGTAAGCTGCCGGCACATACTGATGACTCCGACGCCCAATCCGGAAGCGATCGCCGCCGTAACCGGCCGCCTGGATACCCTGGTACGTCTTATCCGGAAAGACTCGTTGAATTGGAATGTAGCTGTTCGTTATTCGCAGGACGAGGCCACGCGTTTTAACGGCGGTTTGATGATCAACCCGCGTGATCAAAGTACCCTCTTCGAAATGGACCAAATGGAAAAGGTCGACTACGATGCGGTCAAGAACATGAAAATCGGCGAAATTTCAGAACCTTATGCCTCGAAGGACAGTAAGGGAAAATTGGTATACAAGATCGTGAAACTGAAAGACCAGTCCGATCCGCACAGGGCCAACCTGAAATCAGATTACACGTTCCTGTCGGATATTGCGCTGAACGATAAGATGAACAAGGTGGTCAGGAATTGGGTGGACGAAAAAATAGAAACCAGCTATATATACATCGACGAAAGTTTCAAACGGTGTGGACTGAATAATGTCAACTGGCTGAAACAATAACTGTTTAAAGTTTCAAGATTGAAGTTTCAAGTTCAAGACTCAAGGTTTGTCAGCGCCTGTCGGCAATGTATATCATGCTTCCGGATGAAGCGTACGTCGCTTGTCGCTTGCCACTTCTCACTCTTTATACTCTTCACTCTTTACTCTTCACTCTTCAGTTTATGTGCGCAACAGCCGGCACAACCCAGGAAAATCGAGATCACACGCTACAACAGCCTCGAATTCAATTCGCAGATAGCGCCTGATGCGCAGCGTGTCATCGGCGACGTGGAATTTCAGCATGAGGGCATGACCATGACCTGCGACAGCGCCTACATGTATGGCCAGCACAACACCCTCGATGCATTCAGCCGGGTACATATTACCAATGCCGACCGCAGTGTTACCATCGATGGCGACTTTGCCAAATATACGGGCAATACCAGGTTTGCCGAG
>JAISDP010000330.1 GCA_031264715.1 Bacteroidales bacterium | reverse complement strand
TTTTGGCAACTATTTGCTAACGGATTCACAAATTATTGCACCAAAGCGTAAAGATCAAAACATGTTTTATAAACTGTCCGAAAACAACAAAGATTCTCTTTATATACAGACGAATAATGGTTATTGGTATGGTTTTAAAAAGATCAAAGATTGATTCTCCCGGTCTCGAACCGCTTCACCCAACCGTTGACGCTCTGGGCGGTCATTTCCGTCTGTTCCCCGACCCGTGCGGAACTCAGTCCTTCCGAAATATTTTTATTTCCATCCGCCGCTTTTGCAAAACCTTTTCCGTAGCGGCGGATCATTCCTGCAGTTTGTTTAAAACTAATATTGAATTTATAAAATAAAATATCGTTCGTCATCAAAAATATCATCAGGTATTAAAATAATAATTATCTTTGCCCCTTAATATTCATTAAATAGCAGTGTTATGTACCTTTATGTTTTATTGGGAATGATCGGGCCCTGGCAAGCCGTTATTATAGGCGTTGCTTTGTTGCTTTTATTCGGAGGGAAAAAAATTCCCGAATTAATGAAAGGATTAGGGCAGGGTATGAAAGAATTCAAGAAAGCAACCAAGGATGAGACTTCAGGAAATGCGAATCCTCAAAAGGAATTAGACTCGAAAAGCGAGTAATTCCAGGATGCTGAAATGCACAGGATGCTGTGTATAAAACGATAATAATCGGCAGTGGTGCAACAGCATTATTGCCGATTATTGCTTTGGAGTGAGGCTGTTTACGATAAAATACTTATTTTTGTCATCAAATATATGAAACATGTCGATCGTTGTTAAGGATCTCGTTAAGATATATGGGGATCAACGTGCTGTTGATCATGCGTCATTCGAAGCAGGCAGCGGGGAAATTGTCGGGTTTATCGGACCCAACGGCGCGGGGAAATCCACCATCATGAAAATCATTTGCGGGTATATATCGGCTACTTCGGGGTCGGTATTGGTCAACCGGCTTGATGTGGAGAGGCAATCGATGGATGTAAAGCGCAACATCGGCTATCTGCCCGAGCACAATCCCCTTTATTTGGATATGTTCGTCAAAGAATACCTGGCTTTTGTAGCGGGCCTGTATCGGCTCGGATCTGCCACAAAACGAAGAGTTTCGGAGATTGTGGAAGCTACCGGGCTGGGTAACGAGCAACATAAGAAAATCGGGGTTTTGTCAAAAGGTTACCGCCAGCGCGTAGGACTGGCACAGGCTTTGATTCATGATCCCGCGGTATTGATCCTCGACGAGCCGACTACAGGATTGGACCCCAACCAGATTATCGAGATACGCACCCTGATCTCGGAAACGGGCAAATCCAAAACGGTACTGCTATCCACGCATATCATGCAGGAAGTAGAAGCCATTTGCCAGAGAACGATCATTATCAACAAAGGTAAAATTGTAGCCAACGCCTCGGTAAGCGACCTTGTGAAACAATACAACAAGCCGCTGGAGGATGTTTTTCATGAGTTAACCCAGTAGAAAGAATGATCCGGTACTGTTTTGTTTTTTACATGTTGTTGCTGGTTTCGCTGCTTGATGAGCGAAATATGATGGCTTTGCCGGAACAGTCAGACAGTCGGTCGGATGACAGCTCAAGATTCGAAACGTTGATGGATCTTGCCGGGAAAACGAGCAAATCCGACTCCGAACAAGCGATCGAATACGCGGAGCAGGCCTTGTCCATCAGCGAAAGGATGCGGGATAAGACGATGATTGCACGGGCGCAATTCATGGTCGCATGGACAAATTATGATGCTCAAAACTATCATAAATCAATAGAATACGGCAAATTATGCGAGTCCTTTTTCGAGAAATCGGACGATTACAATCGTTTGGCCGGCGTGTATAATCTTCTTTCCTCAGCTTATTTCTGTATCAACAATCCGGAGATGAGCGACATGTATTCGGATAAAAGCATCGAAACAGCTGAAAAATACCAGATACTGGATATCCTCAATAAGCAATATTATAATCGTGGCGCCATAGCCTTTTATCGTGGCGACTATTCGCGCGCAATGGTATTTGCCCTGAAAGCCCTGGATATTGCCAAAAAAAATAATAATCCCGGATACATGGCTTATTGTTATGACTTGATGGGAAACCTGTCGCTCGAAATGCTGGAATACCGGAAGGCAATTGATTATATTGCGCTTTCGCGGGAAATTTACCTTGCGGAAGGAGATAAGAAATCCATCGGACAGAATTATTACAATACGGCCAACATCTATATCGATCTGAAGCAGTTGGACTCCTCCCGCCTGTATTACCGAAAAGCGCTGGAGTATTACAGGGAAGCCGAATCGGCAGATGGCTTATCGCTTGCATATGCCGGCCTTGCCCGTTGTCACAACATGAATGGAAAACTCGATTCGGCGCAAATATATATTGAAAAAGGCTTAAAATCCGGACTATTGTCCGAATCCAAAAAAGATTTATCCATAATTTATAGCGAGGCAGGCGTTATTTTCGCCAAACAGGGCGACCATCAAAAAGCTATGGGATATTACCGCAAAGCCTTGGCTTTGGCCAACCAAACCGGCAACAAAGAGATGGAATCTATTGTGAACCAGGATATCGGCAGGAGTTACGCTGCCTTGCAACAGCCCGATTCGGCATATCGCTACTTGTCGCAAGCCGTCACCATTAAGGATTCACTTAATCGCCCCGATGATGTCCAGAAAAGCGCTTATGCTTTTGCGGAACACAACATTAAGGAAGGACTCGAAAAAGAAAAGGAAGTGGAACGGCAGAAACGGCAGTCTTGGCTTATCATCATGTGCTTATGTATCATCGTGATTGCGATATTGAGCATCTTCATACGATCCCTGTCCCTCCGGCAAAGGAAAATAAAATCCATCAATGCCGAACTGAGCAAATACAAGTCGGACCTGGAACATATTCTGCAGGACAAAACTCGTAAATTGATACTGAGCGAACAGCAGATACTGAACCTGAGCAATAACCTGCCTAATGGCGCTATTTTCAGGTTTGCATTTGAAAACGAGCGAGAAGGGCAAATGCTGTACGTCAGTTCGGGATGGGAGGAATTAACAGGGCAGTCGATCGAAGTAGCCAAGGATGCCATCTTCTTTTTCCAGAACAGGATACATCCCGACGATAGCCGCGAATTACTCAAAGCGCTTGCCCATGCCATACACAACCGCACCATGCTCGATATGGTATACCGGTTCTATAAGAATAACACCGAGCTACGGTGGTTCCACATCCGTGCCGTGGCTATAGCCGGCGACGACGGACTGACCTATCTGGATGGCTACCAGGTAGACGAGACCATGCAGAAGCATTTCGAGCAGGAACTGGTGGCAGCCAAGGACAAGGCGGAAGAGTCCGACAAACTTAAATCGGCATTCCTGGCCAACATGTCGCACGAGATACGTACTCCCATGAATGTCATCATCGGGTTTTCGGCGCTGCTGTCCAATGCCCAGCTACCACCCGAAAGGCAACATACTTACCTGGAATTGATCCAGGAGAACTGCCAGAACCTGTTGCGCCTGATTGACGACATTGTGGATATTTCGAAGATCGAGGCTGATCAGTTGGACCTCCGCATGGAGACATTCCCGCTGTCGAAAATCATGACATCCATCAAGGAGTATTTCGAGCCGATCATCGATGCCAAATATCCCTTTGTGGAGTTCTGGATTGATGAAAATTCCCAGGATTCGCCACTGATCATCCATGCGGATGTTTTCAGATTGAAACAAATCTTTGTGAACCTGATAGAGAATGCTTTAAAGTTTACTGAAAAGGGATTTGTAAGATGCGGACACCTACTTGATCGACCGGGTGTGATACATTTTTATGTGATGGACACAGGCGCCGGCATCTCGCACGAGAATATCGAAACTATTTTCCAAAATTTCCGCAAGCTCGACCAGTATTCGAGCGGTACTGGTTTGGGGCTCTCCATTGTAAAAAGATTACTGTTGCAGATGGGTGGCGTCATTTGGGTAGAGTCCGAACCGGGTGTCGGTTCTACATTCCATTTCACACTTCCGCTAACAAAATAGGATGAAAAATCACCCAGCCTTCCGTCCCTGTGGGGAATACGGAT